>JABHOU010000303.1 GCA_018695085.1 Opitutia bacterium
GGTTTTCACGAAGTTCGCCCGAGCGCTTGGTTATCCAAGCGATTTTGCCACTGTCCTTGTAGAGGGCGACGATGTTTTGTTTGTCGCTGCCATCCAAGTGGAAAATCATCAAGTTATCCCAAATGAGCGGAGAACTTCCAGGCCCGTTTTCGTGCATTACCCAAAGGGCCTTGTCCTCGTTCTTCCACAGGATTTTGCCGGTCTTTGCATCGATGCATGCATTGCCGTAGGCTCCGAAGTGAAAGTAGACCTTGCCGTCCTCAATGACCGGGGTGGGGGAGGCATAACTGTTAAGCTTATGCACCCACTGAGGCTGCTTTTTGCTTAAGACCTCAACATTCTTCAGAACCTTGCCGGACTTGGGGTCGATCCTGAGGGCCCGGAGGCTCACCTCGGAGAGGACGGTTACGGTGGGCAACCCCTTGTTGGCCTTGAGCCTTTCCTTCTTCTCGGCTTCCGAGGCTGCGGTCTCGATGGCCGTAGTTACCCAGATCGTGTCGCCGTCATGTACAGGCGAGGAATGTCCGCGCCCAGGGAGAACGGATTTCCAGGCAATGTTCTTTTTTGCGCTCCATTCGGAGGGGTAACCGGCCTTGCCGGCATGACCATTGGCTGCGGGTCCCCTCCATTGGGGCCAGGATTCGGCTCCCGAAAGCAGGGCCGGGAGAAGAAGAAAAAGAGTGAGTCGATCCATGTCGGTTTTCCTTTTCTTCAGGGAAGTCTTTTGACCATGAGGTTACGGAACAAAACCGTGCTGTCCGGGTCGTGTCCCTGTAGAGCAAAGGTGCCCTCGCCAAGAACTCGCTCGAAATTTTCTCCTGACTTTGCATCCGCAGGTTGTTCCCACTCGACGATGGTCTTTCCGTTGATCTTAGTCACAACTTTCTTCCCGTCGACCTTGATGTAAACTTCGAACCACTCGTCATCTTGAGCGGGTGCCGTAAGATTGTCCTTCACGCCATAGATACTCGCGGTTTTCTTGGGGTCGTGGTAGGTATTGTTGACTTGGCATTCAAATCCTGCTTTTGGCCAACCTTCATCTTGAAACTTGGTATGGAAGTAGATCCCTGAATTGGAGTGCGGTAGTGTCAGTACCTCAGCCTTAAACTCAAAATTCTTGAAGGGTTTCTTAGTTTGGTAGAAGAGATGGCAGCGGCCCGGCGCATTGGCTACGATGCATCCATCCCTTACCTTGAAGGAATTGTCGTTCTCGTTTGCCTTCCAGCCCTTTAATGTCTTGCCGTCGAAAAGGCTTTCCCAACCTCCCTCAGCTTTCTTGTGAGATTGAGCATGATGTTGGGCTAAGATGTCACGCCCGAAGTCGCCATTGAAGTCTCTCCAGACAGCGTGTACGTGGTTGGCTCCGTTTTGCGTGCAATCGTACTCGAAGAGAAACTTTGGTGTCTGGATACGATAATAGTGGCCTTCTCCCGGACTACGACTTCCGGCCCAGGCGAAATAAGTTTCCTTGGGATCTATGAGCGGATTTTTCTTAGTGATCTGAGCTACGATCTCGGGTCGATGTTTGGCGGCGTAAGCCTCGACTATTTCGGCCAACCAACCTTTCTGGCGAGAGTTCATTTTGGTGATCGGTAATCCTTGCGGTGGAAAAAAGGTGTCTCGTTTTACCTCGCTGTCCCACTTGGTGAGGACGTCCGCTGGGGCTTTTTCGGAAAGGATGCCGATTTCACGCTGAGGTGGAGAGAGGGATCGAGCAAGTTTGCGAGCCATGTTTTCCTCGTCGGCCAGAACCTTGAGACCCTTGAATGTACCTTCTTTCACTTCGGCCGGGTTTGTTCCGAAGAAACTAGGAGTGACCGAGAAAATACGTCCGTTAACAAGGGTGAAACTGAGAGAGAGATGATGTCCTTCGTAGCGCCAGCCCCAATTGCCCGCCTTGGAAGGTTCGCCGAAGATGCAGACATAGTACAGTTCTGGATTTCGGATATCGCGTCCCTCCATTTGAAAGAGGATCTGCTCGAGTGTCATGATGGTGGTAGCCTCGAGATACCCGCGGTGACTGAGGGCGGCGGAAAGTAGACCGTTAGCTAAAATCCGTTGCTGGGCCGTCATCAACTTTATGGGGAGGCCTTGGCGTTTGCCATCTGGTTTGATGAATTTGTCGGGTAGATAGTTCCAACGTTCCCTTTCTTTGCTGTCCCAAGTGAATAAGGACGCCTTTTTTGCCTTGTCGTCGAGCGAGGCAATAAAACGGTTGGCCGCATCGACCATATCGGTAGCGGGATCGTGAGCGAAAGCAGCGGATCCGAGGATCGTGCAGAAAAGAAAGTATGTGAGGGTTTTTTTCATAGTTACAGGTTAATGAATTATTGCTCATTAAGATGTGCCAACTGCGGCATACGTCCATTGGAAAATCCTTGTGAGCGACCGTTTTTTCGCACGACCTTGACTGATCATGGTGTAGGTCGGTATTTGTTTACTCCGTTCCAAGTAATGGCAAAAAAGGCACAGTCCATAAAATCCAAGCTACCTGTATCTAGTGATGGCTTTCGTGTGCTGGGGGATGACGTGGCTCTTGCTTCGGCATCTCTTTTCTCCGGTGGCGGCATCGGTGACGTTGGAATTGAATGGGGGGTGGGAGTGCCTGTGGCGGCAGCCTGTGAGCTGATCCCCTCCAGGGCCGAGCTGATTCGACTAAACTTTCCTGGCACGCAAGTTTTAGAAGGCGATATTTGGAAATTGGCCGATGACTACATATGTGACGTTCAGAAACGTTTGGGTGGTTTGCGTCCATGGTTGCTTACACTTTCTCCACCTTGTCAAGGGATGTCCGCCAATGGAGCGGGCAGAATATCGGCGGCCATTCGTTCCGGAAAAAGAATGCCCGAAGACGAACGCAACAGGCTCGTGTTGCCGGGTATAGATGTCTTGGAGGGATTGAGACCCGATTGGTTTCTGATCGA
>JABHOU010000156.1 GCA_018695085.1 Opitutia bacterium
AGGTACTGCCCGCACGGATGGCTTCCTCCATGTCACCCGACATGCCCATCGACAACTCGGGCAACTCCACTTCAAACGATCCCGCCAAACGATCTCGCAATTCACGAAGGGATTCGAAGCAACTCCGAGCAATGGTTGGATCCTCGGGAGCAAAGGGAGCGATAGTCATGAAACCTTCGACTTTCAAATTCGAGCAAGAAAGAGCCGCTTCAAGAAAGCCATCCGTTTCTTCAGGAAACACTCCGAATTTTGCAGGATCTTTTCCCGCGTTGACCTGAAGCAAAACACGCAAGCAACAGTTCGCGTTTGCGGCGGCGGCATCCAGACGGTTCAAGAGCTTCTCGGAATCCACAGACTGTACCCGAGCAAACCTGTTCGGAATGAATTTCGCCTTCTTTGACTGAAGGTGTCCGATCAGTTCCCAATTCCCTGGCTCCTTCACATCTTCCATCTTTTTAAGAGCTTCCATCACTCGATTCTCGCCAACTGAACAAAAACCTGCTGAAAAAGCGAATCGAACTGCCTCTGCTGGCCATGTCTTCGTGACAGGCAATAAAGCAACCTCTTCCGAGGAACGATTACTGGCATCACAGGCTCTCGCAATGCGGCCCCTGACCTCAGACAAGTTGTTTAGAAAAACTTCTGGTGACATCGTTAAAGCGTCCAATAAGAAAAATGAATATATAGTTGCTTCCGATTAGAATAATTAATTTATAATGATAGATGCAAATTCAGAATTTTAAGACCTTCTGCGACTTGGTTGAAACTAAGAGCTTTTCCAAAGCCGCCCGCTTGAACGGAGTGACCCAATCAGCGGTCAGTCAACAACTCAAGGCGATGGAAACTCACTATGACATGCTGATCATAGATCGCAACCAAAAGAAGTTTCGACTCGCTCCCCAAGGGGCCAAACTTTATACAACTTTCAAGGAAATCCTGCGGTTGTATGAAAAACTCAATTGTGAATTACAGGAAATGCGCAACATCGTCAGTGGGACTATACAACTCGCCACAGTTAACAGTATAGGATTACACGAACTGCCCCCATACCTCAAGCGATTCATGAAGGAGTATCCTTCGGTAAACGTAAGAGTTGAGTACCGAAGAGCCAATCTCGTCTATGAAGATGTTCTTCACGGGTCAGTAGATCTCGGACTGGTTGCCTTTCCGAACAAGCACAAGGAACTTCAGGTTATACCATTTGCCGAGGACGAATTGGTTCTAGCGACGCATCCCGAACATGTCTTGGCAAAGAAGAAAAGCGTAAATTTGGCGGATCTCCAAGGTCTCGATTTCATTGCTTTCGAACGTGACATACCGACTCGTAAGGCAACCGATGAAATACTGCGAAAAGCCAACATCACCATAGGTCTTGTAATGGAATTCGACAATGTGGAGACGGTGAAGCGCGCAATCGAAATTAACGCGGGTTGCGCAATCCTGCCCGCCAGTACAATCCGTAATGAAGTTACCCAGAACCAACTGGTTTCATGCAAACTCAACGGCGGTAAGTTCTTACGACCTCTAGCCATAATCCACAAGAAGAACAAACTCCTCACTCCTGCGATTCGCTCGTTCATTGAATTGATGCAAGGTGAGAAAAAAGTATCATCAAGCGACGATAATTAGAAATTCTTCTAGGTCGGCTTCAAGTCCCAATCACGGTTCGTCCCCCGGACCGTTTTCAATCCTTTCTAAGCGAGCGGTAAAGCTTCCTACGGCAACCTTGCTGGCCATCTTTACGGGAATACGACGAGCATTAGCCGAATACCATATTCGGAGGACGCCTCGAGGGCTTTTCCTGAAGACTCCTCGAAGATTCTTGAGAGCGGGTGTCGCCTCGAACACTTCAAATTTGCCTGCCGTGACTCGAAGTTTTTCTTTTGCCTGCACAGCTACCTCCATGTCCTGAAGCACTCGACCGTCGCATGTGGGAAAGGATCGCCTTACGCCGGCTTTAATTTCTCCCAGTCTGAACAAATAGGCAATCGACAGGGGATCGAAGGCAACAGGTCTGATCGGTATCTTCCGTTCGAGCTTTCCGTAATTGGAATAGAAGGCCAAGTTGCGATCGTAGTCGAAACGCACGACCACGTCGCGCTCAGTTTTCCCTTCTTGCTGTTTTTTTCGGTATAGCAACGATCGACTAAAATCGGCAGCTAGATAGCTTTCCGCTCGGGTACGGACTTTATAGAAGGCATCGGCGAATTCGTTGGTCCGGACGGATAGAACGAATTTGTAGCAAAGAGTCCCGTTCACCTCCTCGGATGGAGCTACTTCGAGGGTTGCTCTACCGACGGGGATGAGACCCCATTTGATTTTGTAATGCAGGCGCTCTCCGGGAACGAAAGGAGGTGACGATTCTTCTCCGAAACCCAAACAATAAAATGCAAGGAAAAGGAGAGAGGCAAAACGACAATTCACTGCTCGACGGGTATAGGTTCGAGATTCCAGATTTCTTGGGCATATTCTCGTATGGTTCGATCAGAAGAGAATTTCCCCGAACGAGCCACGTTCCGAATGGCCATGGCACTCCATTTTTCAGCGTCGGCATAAACGGAATCGGCCTTTTCCTGAGCCTCGACGTACGCACGGTAGTCGGCGAGAACAAAGTAAGGATCCCCCCAATCGAGCAAGCTGTGAACGAGATCCGAAAACACCCCGCGTTCTCCCCCGGTAAAGGTATTGGAACTAAGCCAATCCACGACGGCTTTAAGTTCCTCATCCGATTCGTAAACGGCATACGGATCGTAACCTTCTCGACGAAGCTCCTCGATACCTTCGACGGTCTTTCCGAAAATAAATATGTTCTCTTCGCCAACTTCATCCCGGATTTCAACATTGGCCCCGTCGAGGGTACCAATGGTAAGAGAGCCATTGAGGGCAAACTTCATGTTACCCGTGCCCGAAGCCTCTTTCCCCGCCGTGGATATTTGCTCAGACAAATCCGTCGCAGGGATGATTCGTTCAGCTGCGGAAACCCCATAGTTGGGCATGAATGCGACCTTGATCTTGTCCCCGATTCGGGAATCATCATTGATCCGACGCCCCACTAGGTTGATAGCTCGAATAATGAGCTTGGCGAGATGGTAACCGGGAGCCGCTTTGGCTCCGAATAGAAAGAGTCTTGGTCGAACGTCGAGGCCGGGATCGTTCAGCAGGCGACGATAAAGGGGGAGGACATGCAAAAGATTCAGATGCTGACGCTTGTATTCGTGTAGACGTTTTATTTGAGAATCGAAGATGGCATCGGGATTAACCTTCAAGCCAAGTTCGGCCGAAAGGTGATTGGTCAAAAGTGCTTTGTTGCAATGTTTCACCGCCCTGAACTGTTCTCGAAAGGACGCGTCCTCGGCGAAAGCATCGAGATCACGCAGACAGTCCAGCTCGGTTATCCAACCATCCCCGATGGCGGAGGTTATAAGGTCGGACAAACCCGGATTGCAACCCAGCAACCATCGGCGGGGAGTAATTCCATTGGTTTTGTTATTGAATTTACGAGGGTATAGTTCTGCAAATTCGTGAAGAAGGTTTTCCTTAAGCAGTTTTGTATGCAAGGCCGCCACGCCGTTCACAGAACTGCTGCCGGCGACGGAAAGGTGAGCCATTTTAATGGATCCGCCCTTGACGATGCTCATGCTGGATTTTCGTCCTTCGTCACCGGGCCACTTCGCCTCTACCTCCTCTGCCAAGAAACGACGATTCACCTCACGGACGAGTTCGAGATGACGCGGGAGGACCTTACCGAAAAGATCTTCTCCCCAAGCCTCCAAGGCTTCGGGAAGCAAGGTATGATTGGTATAAGCGAAAGCACGGCGGACGATCCCCCAAGCCGAGACCCAAGCCAAATGCTCCTCGTCAACCAAGATCCTTAGCAATTCGAGAATAGCCACCGACGGATGCGTATCGTTCAACTGTATGATCGCCTTGTCAGGAAATTCCTCCCAGTTCGTATCTTTCTTGCGAAAACGACGAATCATGTCCCGCAAGGAACAAGCAACGAAAAAATATTGCTGCACGAGTCGCAGCTCCTTGCCGCTTTCTGTTTCGTCGTTCGGGTAAAGAACTTTGGATATGGTTTCACCCAAGGCCTTCTCGCGAACTGCCTCGACGTATCCGCCTTGATTGAAGGTCTCAAAATCGAATTCCTGCGAAGCCTTGGACTCCCAGAGGCGAAGGAAATTAACCGTCTTGGCCCCATACCCGACAATGGCGACGTCGTACGGCACTCCCTCGATCGTCTTGGTCTCTACCCACTTGGGAGAGTAATTTCCAAAACTATCGTAATCATGCGTCACGCGACCGTACAATCGCACGGTTTGAGCGTACTGGGGGCGTACGATTTCCCACGGATTACCAAACTTCAGCCAGTCGTCGGGACTTTCCATTTGATGACCATCCCGAAAACTCTGTCGGAACAGACCGAACTGATAGTGGATGCCATATCCGATCGCAGGCAATTCCAAAGTGGCCATCGAATCCAAGAAACATGCAGCTAGGCGGCCTAGTCCTCCGTTGCCTAAACCCATGTCGTGTTCTTCTTCGCAAAGCTCCTCGAGATCTTGGTCCAATTCCGACAAGGCTTGTCGGACAGGTTCGCGCAAACCGCAATTGTGCAGGTTCACATTCAACAAACGGCCCATCAGGTACTCTAGACTCAGGTAATAGACTCGCTTTGTCCCGGAATTACTGTGAACGGCTTGGGTCTCGATGAAACGATCGATCAATTGGTCTCGAACCGCAAGGGAGGTTGCCATCCACAATTCTCGTCTTGTGGCATTGGATAAATGGCGAGCCATCGTGAGGCGGAGATGTCGCAGAATCGAGGTCTTCATCTCCTCGACCAAGTCATTACTCACGGAAAGTTTGGATTCGACTTCAAGATCAGCTTCCTTTGTTTGCAAAGTCATTGTTTTGATAAGCACTTAGTTGAAAACAGCATAAACGATAAGCTGACCTCACGAAAGTAAACTAGCAAGGCTCGGGCCAAGCTTTAACGCACGGGGAGAGTACTCGATAGCTTGTTCGCAACGAAAAGCGAGCGTTACTCGGCTCGAAACTTGTGAACGATAACGTGCTTATAGGTTTCGCCGGGCTTGAGCACACAGGACTTCCATCCCTCTTCGCCCTGATGGTTCGGGCTATCCGGGAACACTTGGGTTTCGAGGCATAGACCCGAACGATGAGGATACGGTTTCCCGCTCTTCCCAACAAGTGTGCCATCGAGATAGTTGCCTGTGTAAAACTGAATCC
>JABHOU010000198.1 GCA_018695085.1 Opitutia bacterium
GAGCATTTCCCTTGTGATATTCATGTGAACTATAATTGCAATTTCCCCGAATGCTCGCCCGATGTTGTCTCCAAGGCGATTGAACTCGCGGAGGATACCGGTGAGGCGCTTTCGGTCCCCTATGCAGTTTGGGCACAGAGCAGTGAGCGACTCTTCAATTATGGTAACCCATTCGAAATCAATGCAACCCGTTTTGAGGATGATCGTATCCATCCCTTGGACATTCATCACATGGAGGACCTTTTGGCTGTTCACCGAGCCCATCAACCCTACCTTCCGGAAGAATGGAGCTATGCTACGGAAAAAAAAGAGTAAAGTTTTCTCAGGTCTGGCCGATTGTTTAAGTACGTATTCTAAACTTATGCCAATTATGAACTACTCAATTTTGACTTCGCGCGTGTTCGCCCTGTTCCTTTTGATATGTGCTGTGACAGCCTCCGGGGCTATCCTCAAGCGCTTCGACGCTGAATCGAAGCAAGACGGTTACCTCAAGTCTTTCCGTCCACCGGCTCTTGCGCTCCGAGTGCCGAATCCCATCCCTGCTGATCGGTACAACCTACTTTTCCTTCCCGTCCTTTCGATTGAATCCAATGCGAGTGAATCCAATGCGACCATAGTTGCTCCGCCAGTTAGCACTACTGAGGCGTCATCCGTTGAAGTGCCGAAGCCCAACTTCCCCATTGTAGCTCCTCCAATCCTCGTGACGCCCCCCCCCGTAGTCTTGCCGCCACCGGATCCTTTTGATGTCCCCGCTAATCGTGAGCCTTCGACGGACGATCTAATCGACGCACTTGAGCGAGAACAAATCAAAAGTAGTTCGGGCAGACAGGACTTTCTTCCTTTCATCCCTCCTTATTCCGCGGCTCCCGCAAACCTTGAAATCAGATCTGAAGCCAAGTACATTAGAACGCCGAGGCAATAATTAATTCTCCACGATGCACACGATGAAGACTCCATTTAATTTTTTTCATTTCCTTTTAATCTGCTTCGGCGTTTCTTTGTATGGGCAAAATCCACCTGCCATGCAGCCGATCGACGAAGTGCTTAAGGATGTAGACAAACTCATACAAGGTTTTGATCGAAGTTCGGTTGTTCCGCCCTCCCCCGTTCCGCCCCAACCATCGCAATATCCTGGATGGGTTGCTCCCTTGGCTTCACCTCCTCGTGCGCAACCAAAGGATCCAGACGCGGGTTCTTTCCGCTATGAAAAGGCGTTAAAACCTTCAAACCTCATCAATGAACCTGATCCTGGCTCATCCGGTGCAGGCGTAACCGAAAGCGGATCCGTATCATCCTCAGGGGATTTTCAGGATTTCACATTGGAGCAGCTTCTCGAACGAGTCGATCCTTTTGGTGAACCGAACAAAGTCAAACTCCTGCGCGATCCTGGCGAGAAGACCGATCTTTCCGATTCATCATTGCTTACTTCGGAACCAAACTTATCTCCTTCTGGTGTTGAATCCGGGGACAAAATCTTGGAGACACCTAATCTCTTTGAGCAACAGGATGCTCTACCGAGGCTAGAAGTTGACGAGGAACCCTACTTAGTGCTTGGCGACGAAGTTGACGAGGAGCTGCAATACAAAATCGAAGAGGCCATCTCGGAAACGAAAAGGGCCTCGGGTGGCACTGGTAATCCTTACGTCACGCGTTCTGTTTTTAAAGCCACTGCTTACTGTAATCGTGTTCTTGGTCGCCTTAATCTTCCTAACTACAAGCGCTATCGTCGCGACATATTAATTTCGCTCCTACGCATGCACGAACGCAATGGTGCATGGGTGGATGCGGCAAAAACCTATGAGCGCTTTCTGGAGGAATTTGCTTCCGACGAGAAATATCCGTTTGAGGAATACATGTCGGCTCCGGGGATTTCCGAACTGCGATCCGACCTAGGGGACAGCGGGGCTTGGGTCCGAGGTCGCAAGCGTGGTGCGCCTACGATTCCCGAGACTCATTTTCGTCTAGGGAAAATCTATCGTAAATTGGGAGCACATCAAATGGCCAACAACAAGTTCTACGATGCCATGAATTCTACCATGGTTTTGGCGGAGGTTCCTTCCGATAACCCCGATAAAGATTACTCTTCTCGCCAAACTCGCCACGATGCCGTGGCCAAGCAAGCAATGGTCGAGATTGCCGCAACTTATCTAGACGCTGAGGATTACGGTGGGGCCATCAAGTTTTATGGTCGCATAATTCGCGTAGAAGACATGGATGAAAGCGATAGAGCGGAGGTTCTTTTCAAACATGCCCTTTCGCATTATCGTAGAGCACGAGAAAATATAAAGCTGGAGGAAAAAATGTCGGCGGGTAGTTCGATACAGCCTCAACCCAAGTTAGAGAACTTGCCCAAGGCGGATTTCGCTCAAGTTAAACTCGACCTCCGTGGTTTTTCCCAGAGCTTTCCCGGCAGCCAGTATGTTCCCGAGGCTCACTATGTGCTCGCCCTAACCTACGATAAGCTCGACGAGCGCAAAATGGCGATTGTCGAACTCCTTGCTCTTTTGCAAGGCGCACCCTTCCGACCTGAACAAATCGAGCAGGAGGCCAGAAGCAAACCAGCCAAGGATTTGGATTACAACGAACTTGCCCGCATGAAGGGACTCTGGATTTACTGGAAGAAAAAAACCGGCAACTATCTGGCAAACAAGTTTTTCGAGGAAGGCGATTATCATTCCTCACTTCGAGTTTACGAGGCAATGCGCGAAATCGACATGTCGCCCGACTGGCGAGTTCCCGTTCTTTATCAAATTGCTCTCTGTCAGGAAAAGCTTGGCCTTTACATTCAAGCAGTCGAAACCTATCAAGAGGTTCGCGACGAAGTTAACCAAGGGAGCGCGACCGCCGCCAAGCGCGTTATCGAAAACAAATACCTCAAGTATGTTTTCGGGATGGCCAAGTGGCGACGAGAGCAATTGGAGGACACTCGGAGCATCAGGCAGTCAGCCAATCGTTTGGGCGTCAAGACGGTAAGCCGTTCGCCTATTTCTCCCGGACTCTGATTGTTTCGCCCAATTCTACCTTTGACGAATCGTTGCCGATTCGCCACCTTTAGGCATGGAACCTTGCGACGTACTTGTCCGACACCTTGGCCTTTGTGAAGACGTTCATGCCCTCCTGCTTGAGGAAAACACTTGGCTAAAGACACAAAAAACCTCCCCCGAGGAGAGCTTGATCGAACGCAAGAAAGCCATCCTACCCAAGCTCGACGAGTCTCTCAGCAATCTCAAGCGCCTCCAGCCCGAATTGTTTTCTCCCTTCGACGACTCGAAGAAGCTCGTCAACGAATCTCACTCCAAGCTCCTCCAGATTTTTTACTTGGATAGGGAAAACGAGGAATTACTCCTCAAATTATCTCAACCCGTCGAGCGAGCGTCCTTCAATCGATTTGCCGAGAGCGACCAAATAGACGAATTCCATGGTCGAGGCGGAACCGAACCCCCGCCGGAAACCTCGCCAGAACCGGAACCACCGGCAGAACCTCCGGGGCGACTTTAGGAAAAGCGAATCCCCTTGGCTTTCGATAGAGGTGAAACCAGAAATTGCTTCCCTTTACGGCTGTTACTTGCCCTTCGGGTTGTACGGATGAAACTTGGCCGTAGCAGTACCCAATGCCTGTTATAAAATCAGCGGAAACTTGTAATAGGCGAATCAATCGTAAGTCTCTGCATTAACGAGATGAAGAAGCTACTTGTTACGATGTTCGTCGCCCTGCTGGTGGTTAGTTGTGGGCAGGATGAAGAAACTGCGAAAATCGTGGAGGATGATACGGCGACTTCCGCCTCAGTCTCCGACCAGTCAGCAAGTAGCGGAGTGAGCTGTAGGGAGCAGAAAGGCCAAAGGCGGAGCCAGGGTCGCACATGCGACCGACGCCGAATGCAGCGCCGTGTTTTATCGGGCATTGCCGTAACACTAGCTAAAATACGCTTCTTCGAATAAGAGAATTAAGCTGTGTTGGTCCAAGGAAGGATCTTAATTGGATTTAAAGCTAATGATTAAACTTTCAGGGACAGGTTTCCCTTTTAGCCCTTATTTATTTTCGGACAGAATCCTTTCATTATATGAGCATTATTTTGCATAGTCCGCTCTAAGCTTGGGAGGGAGTCGATTTTCCTAAGTCCCAGTATTTATGGCGGAAGGGGAGGGATTCGAACCCCCGGAACCGTTTCCGGCTCAGCGGTTTTCAAGACCGCCGCATTAGACCACTCTGCCACCCTTCCTGAAGATGGAGCCACCTGTCGGACTCGAACCGACGACCTGAGGTTTACAAAACCCCTGCTCTACCAACTGAGCTAAGGTGGCTTTTTTTTGTAAGCCTTTCTTTTATACCGTAAGATGCCCTTGAACGTCAAGCCGTCCACCTTGTTCAAAGGTTATGGCAACGGAGTAAACTAGAGTACCTTTATGGGTATGGTGACTTCCTTGAGACCAGGCACCTTAATGAAGAGGTTGCCTGTTCCGGCTTGTCCGCCCTTGATGGGAATGTTGGCGGTGCGCGCGCCTTCTTGGATACGAGCCTCGGGCATGATCACGGAAGCGGGAACATTCGTCTCTACTTGGACGGGCAGTCCACCCGCAGGGGCCTCGAAGTCTATCTTGAAGAGGAGTACTTCACTTTCCCCCGAGGAGATTTCTATGCTTTGCGGCGATACGCTCAAGGAGCTTTCGTCGATGCGGAAATCTCCCACGTCCAAGCTGCCGTAGGGACCACCGATGAGCTGTACCGGGTAGTCGACTCCTGCGGGCAGGGCGGGAACCACGAATCTGATTTCATTTTCCGAAAGATATTTGGTTTGGGTGGCTTGGCCACCGAAGCGCACGTTGTCGTGCCGAGTGAAGCCGCGTCCCTGTACGGCGATCTCGGAACCGACGGGAGCCCGATAGGCGGCGAGATTTCCGACATAGCGGTTTTCCAAGCTGAAACGCTGCAACTTGCTCTTTTTTTCCTTTTTACGAGTCGATCCGTTTTTGTTTAC
>JABHOU010000154.1 GCA_018695085.1 Opitutia bacterium
ACAATACTTGGTGACCACGTTCGCGAATGAGCTCGGCGACATAGCCATGCTCCTCGCCCTTGGTGTCGAAGGTACCTAAGAGCACAATGGTAGACATGCGATCAGTCCCTTTCGGGAAGCTCGATCTCGCAAAAGGCCTTCACCTGTGCGATCAAGGCTTTCTCAGTAGGCAAACGTTCCATCGAACTAGCCCCATAGAAGCCATCCACGCCACGGCAGTTCCTCAGAACGTAACCCGCATCCTCGGGCATGGAAATTGGACCACCATGGCAAATGACCAAGACATCGTCGCGGACCGACTTGGCGGCATCGGCGATAGCCTGAACTTCTTGTACCGCATCATCCAGAGTCATGGCAGTCTCGGCCCCAATGGAACCACCGGTGGTCAAGCCCATGTGAGCCACGATGATATCTGCGCCTGCCTCGGCCATTCGTTTCGATTCCTCGCCGTTAAAAACATAGGGAGTGGTAAGCAGATCAAGATCGCGAGCCGCTCGGATCAAGTCCACCTCCAAAGAATAGCCCATTCCGGTCTCTTCAAGATTAACGCGCATCTTTCCATCGAAGAGTCCGACCGTAGGGAAATTCTGAATGCCGGCGAACCCCATGTCCTTTAGCTGACGAAGAAAAGGATCGCGAAGCATGAACGGGTCGGTACCGTTCACACCGGCGAGAACAGGCGTGGAATCGACGGCAGTCAGAACCTCGCGAGCCATGTCGACGACCACCTCGTTGGCGTTGCCGTAAGCCATGAGACCGGAAAGAGAGCCCCTGCCTGCCATGCGATAACGGCCGGAGTTGTAGATAACTATGAGGTCTACGCCTCCGGTTTCCTCGCATTTGGCGGATATCCCGGTACCGGCGCCTCCGCCGACTATAGGCTTGCCCGAAGCGATCTTTGTTCGAAGGCGTTGCAGAATGGCGGAGCGAGAATTATCTTGGGACATTTTCTCCATAAAGGGAAACGAGGAAAAGAAAAATCAACCGCCTTTTCCGTCAAGGCTGAGCTTGGTCAAGTTGCGAGTTTTAAGCATATCCACGACATCGATGATCTTTTGATATATAAGATTCTTGTCCCCACGAATATGCACTACGGGCTGGTCTAAAGGGGGTGCCTCGGCTATTTCGTCAAGCAAAGCCTCGAGTCGCTCCTTGGTAACGTCGTCTCCGCCCCATTGGTATGCTCCATTGGCGTCTATTGTTATAGTCTTGTCCTCAGGCTGCTTCTTGGGTTGCTGATCGGAGGTACTTTGGTCCGGAAGGTCTATGCGATTATATTGCTCGATCACGGGTGTCGTAATCATGAAGATTATGAGCAAGGCAAAAGCCAGATCGATGAGCGGGGTAACGTTCAGGTCGGAAATAGAGTCGAGTTTTTTCGACTGTTTGAAATTTCGTGCCATGATAAGCTTGAAGTATTAGCTGTTCGGAAATTTTCAGGCTCGAAGGCGTAAGCTAAAGAAAAGCTTAATTGGCGGAATCAAGCTCAATGCGGTCGGCCACCAGACTGGCAAAGTTTTCCAGGCGCGTAATCTCGCTCCGGGTCGAGCTAAGTAGTGAGTTGTATATGAAGACAGTGGGGATGGCGACCAAGAGAGCGGCCACGGTGGTGAGTAAGGCCCCGGACACGCCGGGTGCCAATTGGTCGATCGTAGCCCCACCCTTTTCCATGGAACCAAAGGCATCCATAACCCCCCAGACAGTACCAAGAAGACCAAGGAAGGGAGCTCCCGAAACAATGGTCGCGAGATAAATCATCTTGTCCTCATACCTGTCTGTGAGTTCCGAAAGGGTACGACGAAGCGCGTTTTCAACTTGGCTCATGCGTGCAGAATGGCTTCCCGAACCGCTCTTCTCGTGCTTGCGGTAAGCCTCCATCGCTCGAGACACCAAGCGCAAGAATGGTCCGCCTTCTCCCTTAAACAGGGCGTCGTCGTAGTGCATGAGACTAGGCAGTTCGTGAATTTTATTTTCGTGACGAGCATTGAACTGCTTCAACTTCCGCAAGTCGGAATACTTCGAATATATGAGCGACCAAGCGTAGATACTGAGTCCGAACAACGCGAAGATGACGCACTTGCCGGCAAAATTGGAATCCCAAAAGTAATCGAAGACGTTTGCATCCGCGATAAAGGGACAGTCGTAGGTAAATAAATTCGTTAGCATAGCGTTGAGTTTGCGTAAAAATAGACCAATGACATCACCAATTGTTCAATAAGGTAAATGAAAGAGCGCAATGAAAAAGGATAGAAATCGCCATATAGTAGTTTACCGGCAACTTATAAAATGGTTTTTCTGGAGAGGTTTCCGAAACCAAAAATAGAGTCGTTAAGGCATGTTAATTAACTCGCAGGTCAATCGCTTTAGGTTTGCGAAAAAAGGCTTTCACGTCCAATTGTCAGCCGAAATGGAAAACGCTGAAGAAACACTTAAGGAAGCGGAAGAACGAACCTTCACTCTAACCGGGCACAAAGCCTTGGTAGGTCTTGACGGTTTCGTCGATAAGATAGTCACGCCCGTAAACCAGCGGCATGGCATGGGGGAAAACTTCGATCCCATCGACACCATATCGGATCTTGGATCTCGGATTAGCGCAGCGGCAGGCAAAAGCGCCAACATCGAATTGTTTTCAAGGTTCGACAAACTCGGTGGCAACGGCCCGATCATGGCTAACTCCCTATTGTCGCTAGGATTGCCTACCCGATACGTCGGTGCGCTGGGCCGATCCGAACCGCATCCGGTCTTTAAGGATTTCGCAGAAAAAACGGAAGCCATCACCTTGGCCGATCCGGGGATTACGACAGCCTTGGAATTCAAAGACGGCAAAGTGATGTTCGGCGACATGAAGAGCCTCGACGACGTCGATTACGCGCGAATCCTTCAGGCTTGCGGAGAAGGTAAGTTCATCGACATGCTCGCCCGGGCAAACTTGGTCGCAATCGTCAACTGGACGATGATTCCAAAGATGACTTCTACCCTTGTTGAAATCCTCGAGAAAATAATGCCGAATTTGCCGCCACTGGACACTCGACAGTTTTTCTTTGACCTCGCCGATCCGGCCAAACGTTCTCCGGAAGACATTTTAGAGGCAATGAGAGTTTTTGCTCGTTATCAAGCGCACGCCGAAGTCACCTTGGGGCTCAACTATAACGAAGCCATCCAAGTGTCGGAAGTTTTGGGATTGAATCCTCAAGACGATGATTCCACCGGATTACGGCAAATGGCGCAGGACATTCGCAATGAACTGGAACTGGCCTGCGTAGTCGTCCATCCGGTGAGCTCCGCCGCCTGCGCCACAAAGGAAGACAGTTGGTGGGCGCCTGGTCCGTTTACTCCCGATCCGAAAATCACTACTGGGGCGGGCGACCACTTCAATGCCGGATTCTGTGCAGCTCGATTGTGCGGATTCTCGCCTAAGAGTTGCCTCACGCTCGCCAGTTGCACCTCTGGACACTATGTTAGAACAGCGCAAAGCCCGTCCTCCTCGCAGGTGTTAGGCTTTCTACGAGAACTTACACAAGAATCATGAGTCACGACAAAGGAATTTTAATCTCCTTCGAGGGATCAGAAGGATGCGGCAAGTCTACCCAGATTCGCCGAATCGCCGATCGTTTGGAGGACATCGACCACCGCGAGGTGGTTGTAACGCGCGAACCGGGCGGCACACTTATAGGTGAAGACATTCGACACCTTCTCATGCACAAGGAGGAAGGCGAGGCCATGTTCCCCGAGACAGAGCTCCTGCTCTTTGCAGCAAGCCGAGCTCAACTGGTGAGAGAAGTCATTTTCCCTGCCGTCGAGGAAGGAAAAATCGTTCTTTGCGACCGTTTTCTCGATTCCACCACAGTCTACCAAGGCGTAGCTCGACAAATAGCCGAGGACCCAGTGACTCAAATCAACAACTTTGCCGTTGGTGAAATCATTCCGGATCTCACCGTCATCCTTGATATGCCACCAGAATTAGGCATGGAGCGAGTTCGACACCGAGTGTCAGATATGCCCGATCGAATGGAGCAAGAAAACATCGAGTTCTACGGCAAGGTGCGCGAAGGTTACCTCCACTTGGCTCGATCCCTCCCGGAACGCTTCTTCGTAATGGACGGCGAACGCGAACCCGATGACATCGAGCTCGACATTTGGAATGAAATGCACGCCCGCTTCTTTGCGGAAGATTAGCAATAACTGAATCG
>JABHOU010000668.1 GCA_018695085.1 Opitutia bacterium
AAAAAGTACACTCATCCCGCAAAGCAAAAGTAAACAGATCGGAGTAATCCAATCGCTTCTGTTTTCCTTCGGAAGCGACAATTGGGGCGAACCCCGACCGCCCTCAGTGAAAGGAAATTCCTCCGTCCGACTCAAATTCTTAACTTCAGGGAGCCTGATCTCCTAGCAAGGTTGTAGCGATCTCACGCCATTCCTGATCCAAACTATCGTCGGCACCCTTGGCCGGTTTCCCGGCTCGCGAGTACCAATATCGGGCGTTCCCGATATCTCCTTCCACCCTGTGCAGGTAGGCGTGAACCCAAGAACCATCCGATTCGTGAATATCTTGGGCCACCTCATGAGAAGCATCCCAACGACCTTTCTTAGCAAGCCAAAGAGATAGAACCAGAGGGTTCAATCCGGCGGGCGGGTCAACACCCGATTCCACCGAAAGAAGCAATTCATCCACATTTTTCACTAAATATGTAAATAAAACACGATGAATGGAGGAGCAAGCCCGTTCACACCGACAAGCGTCGCCATCGAGTACCGTAAGAAATCCCATACTGAAACTTCCGCTCGTGCTCTCGAAGCAAAAAAGGCAAATCGATTTCAATTTCCAATTCGAAATGGGGGGAAAGAACCTCCTTTAAGACCTCTGCGGAATCCTTGCCTGAAAGTCGGCCTCCCAACCATTTGTCCATTGGCGTGAATTCCTCCAACCAAGTGAAGGGCGTGGCCAAAAGCAATTGCCCGCCTGGACGAACAAGTTCAGGCAAGCGTTCGATCAAAGCACCGGGATCGGGCAACCTGCAAAGCAAGTTTGCGGCGTGAACGACCTCGAAGCCCTCTAGGTCTTTCGGCAAACGGCAAGCGTCCTCGGTGATGAAACGAACTATGGAGGTATTCACTCCAGAGGGAACTCGAGCAACGGAAGGAATCGTTCTTTGACCTTGGAGTGGAAATTCGAAAGACAATTCACCCGAGTCCCTTAAAGTCTGGGCCGCACTTATGAAGGTGGATGAATAATCCACTCCCACAACCTCGGAAGAGATTCTAGCTAACTCGAAACTTGAACGCCCCACAGCGCAACCGAGGTCCAATGCCCGAGGAGAAGACGAGGAGAAGGTATTGCGATCCAACAACTGTGATACGGTTCGTACGGGAAAATTCAGTCCTTCTTTGGGGCCATGGCCCTTGGACAAAATTTCATCCTCCGATCCATAGTGGAAAAGGAGATATTCACGCAGGACGCGGTTGCTACCGTAATCTACGTTACCCATTGCCCGCTTACCAAGGTGAGTCCTGATTGGTTAGAGCAGAAAGCTTCAACCCGCCTGTACTGCAACCGTCTCAGCCAAAGCAGCAAATTCATCTTTGAGAGCCGGATATAAAGCTCGGTATCTCGGATAAAAAGCTTCGTATATTTCTCTTTCCGTACTCGGATCAACCGAATCAGTGACTCGAATACTAGACGAACACGCCTCTTCTACACTATTGTGAACACCTGCACCGACAGAAGCCAGCAAAGCCGCACCGTAAGCTGCACCTTCAGCGGCATTCACCATTTCACAACGAGTACCGAAAACATCGGCTAGCATCTGCTTCCAAAGGGCGGAACGGGTTCCTCCTCCTGAAAGGATGACCCTGCCAGGTTCGATACCGAGACCTCGCATGAGAGTGAGAGAATCGTTAAGCCCATAACTCACTCCTTCCAGAACGGCTCTCGTTAGGTGACTTTTGCCATGTCGCAGGCTCAAGCCAATAAAGCTTCCACGGGCATTAGGGTCAGGATAAGGCGTTCTTTCACCCGACAGGTAAGGTAAGAAAAGCAAACCCTCAGACCCGGCAGGGGTTTCCGCTGCCAATTGGGTGAGAGCGTCGTAGGCATCTGGACCGCCGTTGGCTTCAGCAGCCATTTCTTCTTTTCCAAACTGGTTCCGATACCACTGGAAAGAGCCAGCCGCAGAAAGCATCACTCCCATGAGATGCCACTTTCCCGGAACCGCATGACAAAAGGCATGAAGCTTACCCTCGGGCTCTACCCGGTACTCGTCACTGTGCGCAAAGAGAACACCGCTGGTTCCCAAGGTGGCGGAAATCGCGCCTTCGCCGACGATCCCGCAACCAACCGCTTGGGCCGCCTGATCCCCGCCTCCGGCAATGACGGGCGTACCCTCCGGCAATCCCGTTGCCTCGGCGGCAAACTTGGAGATTTTTGTCGAGGCCACGTCCGACTCCGTAACTTCGGGCATCCACGAAGCAGGAATATCCATGGCCGCGAGCATCTCGTCCGACCAGCACCGGTTCGCAACATCGAGCAAGGAGGTGCCGGAAGCGTCTGACACATCGGTAAAGAATTCCCCGGTCAGTTTGTAGCGAACATAATCCTTGGGAAGCAGGATTTTTGTAATCCTCGCATAAACCTCCGGCTCCTGTTCGCGAGTCCAAGCAATTTTCGGAGCCGTAAAACCCGGCAGGACGGGGTTACCGGTTAACTGAATAACCTTTTCTGCACCGACCTTCTCCGTGATGGCCTCACATTGCTTTCCCGTACGCTGATCATTCCACATTATACAGGGTCTGAGAACATCCCCCTTCCCGTCCAGAGCAACCATCCCGTGCATCTGCCCGGTGAGACCCACACCGACAATGCTCGCAGGATCGACCTTGGTGAGCAAAGCTCGTATTGCCGTCACGGCGGCATCCCACCAATCGGCGGGATTTGATTCTGCCCACAAGGGTCTCGGCGTTTGAAATTCGTATTCGGGAACAATGGTCTCGACCACCTCCCCGGATACATCGATTAGAACCGCCTTGGTTGAGGAGGTTCCCACGTCTATTCCAATTAAATGAGAAGCCATAGAATAAAGAAGGTCAAAAGAATGTCTTAAAGAAGGCCCTCTTAGAAAAACGCAAACGGAAAACCTTCCCTGACACCTGATGCCCCCTTCGCAGTATCCGCCTTTCCCCTTGGCAGTATCCGCCTTTCCCCTTGACATATTGCCCAAAACGTTGATTTTAATGGGCAACAATCCACTTCCTCGGAAGCGGTTTTAGATAAACAAATATAAACCAAACAATTAAGGAAACTGACGTCATGAAAAGCTTTCTGACCATCTTAAGTATCCTGTCTATCGCCCTCTTCGCTTCTTGCGGTGGTGGTGGTGAGACTGGATCAGAGGACAACAGTAGTGCTGCCGAAGGCAATGCAACTAAGTAATCTGTAAAATCTCTTTCGAAAATCCTTTTCGATCGAAAAAAGACCGCCTCCAGGCGGTCTTTTTTTTGTGTCGTGTCTTAAGAAATTAAGCCCAAACTATTTCGACGACACCGTTACCGTTTTTTCAGCAGAAGGAAACTCTTTCGATAGGGCTTGGGTAACCTCGCCCGTTACAGCCCATTCGGTTCCTCGGCGCAGTACGTCTTGGAAACCAACGCAACGCATGGAATAATCGGCATGTCCCATCGGTGTGTGAAAAACTCTGCCCTTTCCATAGCTTATTGTCATGATCATAGGCTCGTGTCTTTTACTTTTTGAGCTGTAAGCCGTAGCGATGACCTCGACCTTGTCCGCAGGTCCTCGTAGTGAGTCGTATAGCTCATCCTTTGCATGCTTCCACTCTGACGGCATACCCTTAACGATAGGGTGATCCTTTTGGCGGAGCTTTACCGTAAACTCGTGCTGCGGTCCATGACTACCTCCACGACCGGGACGAGGGTCGCGCACAAGCTTGCTGGAATCGTCAAAATACAAGTATGGACCGTTCTTCTCCGTACGCCCTCCCCAACCGCCCAAACCAATCATGCGGTTGTACTCCAACCAACCTGAAAAAGAATTGTTGGCGGCATGAACAACGACGAAAGCTCCACCGCCTTTAACGTAATTCTCCAATCCCTTCTGAACGGACTCCGGCCAAGTTTGGCCATTGTAATTGCTGAGAGTAACGTCAAAAGAGCCAAATTCAGGATTCCACTGAGCCCAATCATCCTTAGATCCATTTCTCGCAGGGCTAGTGGATACAGTAACCGAAAAACGACCGGAACTTTCAAGGGCCTGCTTCAAGACAGGAGTCGTGGCCTTCCAGTTATGGTTATTTTGCCCATCGACAAGCAATACCTTTATGGATTCGGCCGAAAGAAAGGAACCGAATAAACTGGCGAGAGAAAGCAAGATTATTAAGCGAAAAGGATTGTTCATAACTTGATTGATTCTAGTTTAAAAATGAGTGGTCCACATGAAATCTAAAGAAATGCAAATGCAATTCTTAAAGATCCATTTTGATCAAAAAGACTGAAGAGAATAGATCCCTATTTTAATAATACAACTGGGTAAAGGAAGAAGGAAATACTCTAGATGCAGAGTATAATTTATAGGAAATCAAAAAGGAAGGAAGGTTACCCTTTGCCTTTCTTTTTTCCGACCAAGGCTTTCTTTTTAGCGGGAATTGCCTTTTCCATTTTTTGAATAGCCTCCATGCCCACGAACTTGCTCTTGCCTCCGGTCATGGCGGCAATTTCTTCCAACGGTTTTTTGGCCGCGGGAGGTGCACCATAGCCTATAGTGTAAATTTTAGTGCGACCTTTCTTGGCCTTAATAATATCCATTCCTTGGAGCTTTGGATTGGAATTACCATCGGTCATAAAATAGATGATGTCGGGCTTGGGATTCAGGTAAAAAGCCCACTCAAAAGAGTTGTTCCACACAGTACCGAAAGTCAGCGGAGTTTCCCAAACGGCTTCGGTCAATTTTTTTTTGGTAGAAGGAGTTACAGGAATCCATTTCGGTCTGCTTGGAGTAAATCCAGCAACTGGCGCCCAACCGGCACCATTTGTCCCTTTCCATTTTTTGTGCAAGACATTGGCGTTTTCACCAGCCAACCAAGTGGGACCGGAAAAGAACATTACGCACACGGAACCGACCGCGGGCAACTTATCGATAGCCGTGGACAGCTCGTCGCGCATGACTAAGTCACGTCCTCTCATGGAAGCGGAGTAATCGATTATGAAACAAATCTTGTTCGCTTGGGACTTCATTCCCATGAAGGTGGATGCAAAAGCCTTGTCGAGAGCCGACATATCAACTTTCACGCGAACGTCGCCCACATCGCCCATCGGGCTAATGGCAATTGAGGGATTAATATCCAATGCCTTGATATCAATATCAGGAGCAGCAATATCAGAAATAGCTTTGGCTTGAAAGTTAAAGGACTTTGAGGATTTGGCAGCTTTTTGACGCTGCATCAGTTTAACCTTTTGCTGCTGCTGCTTCTTTTGTTTGGGAGCGGGCGTGGCATCAGAGAAATCAGACATGCCATCTCCCTCGGGAGCCGTCCAAATAATGAGATTCCAAAAGCAAACGAGAAACAAAACCATCAGAAAAAGAGAGATTAGCATGCTATTCAGCAACCGATACTCACGCATGTATTTCTGCAAAGGAGTCTCAAAATGGGGGGCCTCACAGGAGACTTCCTCAGAATCAATAATTTCTTCTACCAATTCGGTATCTGCAGGTTGATCCATGACTTCATTAGAGCATATAACCCTAACTCATAAAAAGTTAAGAAATTATGTCTTTGATGACATGCCCGTGAACGTCCGTCAACCGCATATCTCTTCCACCATAACGAAAAGTGGATCGCTCATGATCAAGTCCTAGCAAATGAAGCATGGTTGCATGCAAATCGCGAATCTCGAGCTTGTTTTCAACCACGTGATAGCCAAACTCATCGGTTGAGCCATAAGTCGTTCCACCTTTTACGCCACCGCCAGCCATCCAGAGGGAAAATCCCCAAGGGTGATGATCACGACCGTCGCCTCCTTGTGCAAAAGGCGTGCGACCAAACTCGCCAGTCCATACAACGAGGGTTTCCTCGAGCAATCCCCGTTGCTTAAGATCCTTAAGCAAGGTGCCAATTGGTTGATCTACGGACCGAGCGTTTTTCGTGTGACCATCCTTCAATTTGCCATGCTGATCCCAACGGTCTCCCGATCCGCCAGGACAAGTCAGTTCAATGAAACGAACTCCTCGTTCAACCAAACGACGAGCAGTCATGCAAGAGCGCGCAAAAGTCTTTGTTCCATTCCAGCTGTGATTAAATCCATAAGCTTCCTTAAGGTATTCGGGTTCGTCCGAAAGGTCCATCAACTCGGGGACCTCCATCTGCATGCGATAAGCCAGTTCATGATTCGAGATAGCCGACTCCAAAGCGTCATGGCCGCCCGCTCG
>JABHOU010000097.1 GCA_018695085.1 Opitutia bacterium
CCAGACCTGTCCGTATTTCTTCTTTCCGCCGTTTGTGCAAGTGAAGTAGATTCCGTTATTTCCATACCACATGCCCTCGCCGCGCGCGAAGCGGGCGGCGCCTGCGGCAAAGCCTCGGAATCGGAGATCATCCTTGGGGGACTCGACATCGTCGACATCCATCCATGTGACCGCGATCTTTTCGCCGAGACGGACGGTGGTTTTGTCCCAATTTCGGGTGTCCAGGCTCTTTTTCCCCTTTGCCACAAGGGCTTGGAGCTTTCCCCCTTGGGCTAGCTTGCCCGCAACCTTTGGAAGGAAACGATAAATCAATCCGTCGTGCCTATCTTCAGTTTCGTAGACGTAACCGGTGTCGGGATCGACGGCGATGGCCTCGTGGTTGAAGCGCCCCATGCCCTTGAGCGGGACTGGGGCGGCGAGTTTTGGCTGATCTGTAGCTGGTACTTCGAAGCACCATCCGTGATCCTTGGCGCAAAGTTTCCCCGCCTTTTCCACGGTTTCCTCGCACGTCACCCAACTGTCCCAAGGGGTAGGGCCGCCGGCGCAGTTTCGGATTGTGCCGGCGAGACTCAGGAATTGCCTGACGACCTTCTGCTTCTTTGTGTCGTAGACTACTGTCGATGTGCCGCCGAGGGCCGGAGCCGCCTTGCCTGAGTCGTACATGCTCTTGCGCAATTCGTCGGTTAGGTTTTTGTTACCGGAGCCGAACGCTCCACCTTTTGCTCCCGATCCGGCGTTCATCTCATGGTTTCGGACGAGCAAGGTTAGACCGTCCGGACCCTTGAAGGTAGCCATTCCGTCGGGGGCTCCGGGAAGGTTTAGACCGTCGTCCATTTTCTCACCGGCTTTGCCGATGATCTTGTACGAGAATCCCTTTGGCAGGTCGATTACATCCTCCGGGTCGGATTGGAGGTCGCCGTAACCGGTTATTGCTTGGCTGTCTTTTTTGTCAGCGAATGCGCTGAAGGAGCGTAGACCTGCAAACCCGATTGCAGTCGCCGAAGCGTTGAGGAGGAATTGGCGTCTTGCTTTCATTATATTTTGGTTATTGGGAAGGTACTCGCGAGTACCACTTGTTCATCAATCTCGATGAGAATCGAGTAATTTCCCGGCACCTCGAACTTGAGTCGCTGGATATCGTTGATGAGGTTTATCCTGTGATGAGGTCCGGGCGATTCGAATTCCTTCTCGATGATAGTGCTCGGAGATTCGTCCGACATGGGAATGCCGATCGTAATCTTGAGATCGTGCTTCCCTGCGGTTAGGTCGGAAAAGGAGAGAAACCAGATCATGCGTGGATGTACTACGGGGAATTCCTTGGCTCGCAGGTTGGAGAAGATTCCGAGCAGGGTGTGCTTGCCCGTGGCGGGGTCGACGTAGACGGAATCGCAGGTGATCCAGGCGAGAACTTGTGGTTTCGTTGACATTGGTTTTTAGTTGGCTGACAACCCACTGCGGACGAGCAGGGCATCGGGGTCGGGGTCGCGGCCCATGAAGTCGCGGAAGAGCTCGTCGGCCGGTTTCGAGTTTCCTTTGCTAAGAATGCAGGTGCGGAAGGATCGACCCGTTTCGCCATTCATTACGCCTTCCTTCTTGAAACGGGTGAAGGCGTCGGCGTCCAGAACCTCTGCCCACTTGTACGAATAGTAAGCGCAAGCATAGCCGACGGGACTGCCAAAGAGATGACTGAAACGGCGCACGATGCTGGGTGGTTTCGTTTTGCGTTCTGCTATGTATCCTTGAAGCACTTCATCGAGAGAAGCATCGAGATTTTCATAGCCTGCCACGGACAGTTTTCGGTGTAGTTCCAAGTCCATTTTTCCGAGGCATAACTGTCGCATCATTGCATTGGCCGTCATGTAGTTGCGGGCTCGCAACATTTTTTGGAAAAGTTCCTCCGGGATCGTTTCACCAGTCTCGTGATGGAGGGCGAAGAGATCGAGGCTGTCTCTTTCCCAGCACCAGTTTTCCATGATTTGGGAGGGAAGCTCCACGAAGTCCCAAGCCACGTTTACGCCGCTTAGGCTCTTGTGCTTCACTTCGCTGCATAGATGGTGAAGCAAGTGTCCGAATTCATGGAATACGGTTTCCACCTCGCGATGAGTAAGCAGGGCGGGTTTGCCTTCGGTAGAGGCGGTCATGTTTCCGCACATGAGACCGAGGTGTGGTCCAAGAGGGGAACCGTCTTCTCCCGGTTCCCCCGTTTTCAAGAAATTCATCCAAGCTCCTGCCCGTTTGCTTTCACGGGGGTGCCAGTCGGCATAGAAAGAACCCAGGTGCCTTTCCGTGTCGTCGTCGTATATTTCGTAAAATTTAACTTCGGGGTGCCAGACCGGTACGGTTTCCTTCTTGTCGCCATCCAGAGCATTGGCGGGTTGCCCGTCGAAGCTTGTCGAGCGTTCCTCAATGCGGAGCCCGAAAATATTGGAAACCAGAGTAAACATTCCCGAGAGCACCGAATCGATAGGGAAGTACGGTCGCAGTTCCTCTTCATCGAAAGCATACAGTTCCTGCTTTTGCTTTTCCGCCCAGTACGATACTTCCCAAGGTTCCAGTAAAGCGATTTCACTTCCCGTTTTTTGAGCCTTGTATGCTTCTAGTTCTTTGTTTTCCCGGCTAAACGCTTCTGCCGTTTTGTCTCTCAGGTCGGAAACGAAGGCATCGGCCTTTTGTCCGTTCTTGGCCATGCGACGAGAGAGGGCTACGTCCGCGAAATCGTTTTTTCCAAGTAGGCTTGCTTTTTCCAAGCGCAAGGAAAGGATTTGCTTAATTGCATCCGTGTTTTCCCATTCGTCTTGCCAGCCGATCCTGGTCGCGGCCTCCCAAATTTCCTTTCGTATCGAGTCGTCTTCCAAGTATTCGAGCACGGGTGAAATCGAAGGAGCTTGCAGAGTGAAGCGCCAGCAGGGTTCGTCG
>JABHOU010000178.1 GCA_018695085.1 Opitutia bacterium
CCGCAAACCCTATTGAGTTTCGACTGAATACCTTATAGAACGAGTTTTTTATTTTTTAAGCCATGATTCTTTTGGGAGTAAACATAGACCATGCCGCAACCGTGCGGCAGGCCCGGTATCGGGATGAGCCCAATGCCCACGGAGGGTATGTGGAACCCGATCCGGCCGAAATTGCTTGGCTATCCGAAGAAGCCGGGGCGGACGGCATCACCATGCATGTTCGCGAGGATCGTCGGCATGTGCAGACGGACGACGTTGAACGCTATTTGGAGAAAAAGAAGACGCGACTGAATCTCGAGATGTCCTGGTCCGATGAAATGATCGATTACGCCCTACGAATAAAGCCGGACAGCGTTTGTCTCGTGCCCGAGAATCGGCGCGAGGTTACGACCGAGGGCGGCCTGGACGTCGCGGGTAATCTTTCAAAGTCCAGAGAAGTCACCTCCACCTTGGTGTCGGCGGGCATCCCCGTAAGCCTTTTCATCGATCCCGAAACCGCCCAACTGGAGGCTTCCGCCGAGGCCGGAGCCCCGTGGGTGGAATTGCATACCGGAAGCTTTGCTCGGGTTTGGTTCGACGAGGAGGCTCGACGACGCGAGCTGAACGTCTTGCGCTCAGGTATGGATCTCGGCGTCAGCCTTGGCCTGCGCGTGAACGCCGGTCACGGTATCAACTACGTAAACGTGGCGGAGGCCCGAACCTTGTCCTCGGTTTATGAATTCAACATAGGCCACAGCATCATCAGCAGGGCCCTGTTCATGGGCATCGAGGAAGCCGTTGCCACCATGCGCTCCCTCCTCAATCCCGAGTCATGATGCCGGAGCTTCCGGAGGGAACGAACGTCCTTGGCATCGGAACCGACTTGATCGAGGTCGATCGGATCCGTTCCTCAATCGAAAGCCATGCCGAGCGTTTTATTGAAAAGGTCTTTACCTCTATCGAACGCGAGTATTGTGAAGGCATGGCCGATCCCGCACCCCACTTCGCTGCTCGCTTTGCGGCCAAGGAGGCCATTTCCAAGGCGTTTCGCACCGGCATCGGGGCCGAGTTCGGCTGGCAGGACGCCGGAATTGAGAATGGCTCCGCGGGCGAACCTTTAGTACGCCTTAGTGAAAAAGGCACGGCCTTGCTCACGGAGCGAGGTGGTAGCGAAATCTTGATCAGCCTTTCCCATCTTTCCACTATGGCCATGGCGGTCGTGGTCATAGTCTCGTGAGCGAAGTTCTCGTTACCCATCCTCTCCTCACTTGCTCCGAGGCTCTTGCCTTCGAGCGAAACCTGTTGGACGACGACGCCGAGGCGGAGTGGCAGGCCATGAACGCGGCGGGGGTAGGCGTGGCTGATTCCCTCCTCCGCGACATGCGCGAACTGCGAACGATCCCACACCGTCCCCGCTTTCTCTTTCTGGTGGGGAAGGGGCACAATGGGGGAGATGCCCTTGTCGCCGCCAAACGCCTGCTGAGAAGCATTCCCACGGCGCGTGCCTGTCTCTGGCCCGTCCAACCTTGGGATGCCTGCAAGCCCAACGTTCAACGCGCTCGCGACGAACTGCTTGAATTGGCTGCCAAGCGAGTGGAAGAACTGGAACCACTCTCCACCCTCGCTTCTCCCGAAAATATTGAGGCGACCCTTGAGCAAGCTGTCCATGGGGATGGCTTCCATGCCTGCTTGGACGGGTTCCTTGGCATGCAGTTCCGCCCGCCCGTTCGGGAACCACTCTCACACCTTCTCGGCTTTCTCAATGATCAAGCCGACCTTGGCCTTCGCGCGTCCGTGGACCTGCCAAGCGGGGTGGGGGACGAGACCGACCCTTCTCCCTTTCGGGCCGACTTCACCTACGCCACCGGCATTGCCAAGGCTCCCTTGCTAGATCCTGCGAACGCTCAATTCGTAGGCCGCATACGCTACGTCGACGTGGGCTTCTTCGATGGTGCAAAACAGCCTAAGTCGGTTGCCTCGGCCAAGGAAATCCTGCCCGGAACCGCCATTCGTACTCTCCGCAAGTTGCGGCCGGCTCATTGCGACAAGCGCGACTTCGGGCATCTCTTTCTTTTGGCCGGATCACGCGCCTATCCCGGCGCGGCCTTGATGGCGGCCAAGGCGGCTATCCGCTCCGGGGTCGGTCTGCTTACGGCTTTTGTTCCCGAGTCTCTGCAACCGTCCTTCGCCGCGGCTTTGCCCGAGGCCATGTGGGTGCCCATGCCCGAGACGCCCGACGGCGGTTTGGCCCTCGAGGGTCGTGGGTTGGTCGTGGAAAAACTTTCACGGGCCACCGCTCTCGTGGCCGGTCCCGGTCTTGGAAGCGAGCGCGAGACTCAGGTTCTGCTTTCCGAAATCCTCAAGGAATTCGATGGTCCCGCCGTTCTCGATGCGGATGCCCTGCAACCTGAAGTTATCGCTGAAGATCCGAAACCCGAGAGGCTCGCCCTTACCCCCCATGCGGGTGAATTCTCCCGCTTGTCCGGGGAATCGGTTGCTTGTCCTCGAGCTTATTCGGAGAAAATCGGCTGCGCCACCGTGCTCAAAGGCCCCTTTACCAGAATATGTTCGGCCGAACGTGAGCTTTTCAATGTTTCCGGAGGTCCCGTTCTTGCCCGAGGAGGCAGCGGAGATTTGCTTGCAGGCATTGTCGGCTCTCTTGCCGCTCGTGGGGATCGCTCCTTGTTTGATGCTGCCGCACTGGGCGTTCTGTGGCACGGTCGAGCAGCTGACGCTCTGGCCCGCCAACACGGGCAGGAAGCCGTAAACGCGACCGAACTTCTCGATTATCTTTCTTTTTCCCTACGCAATGACTTCTGAATCACCAACTCTACTCGTACTTGCCGCCGGCATGGGCGCCCGTTACGGCGGACTCAAGCAACTGGAAGCGGTCGGACCCGATGGCGAGACCCTCATGGACTACGCGATATACGATGCCGTTCGGGCAGGGTTTTCCCGTGTCGTATTTCTTATTCGTCGAGACATCGCCGAAGTGTTCGAGACGCAAATCGGCAGCCGTTACGCCGGTCGAGTGGAGGTAAGCTATGCCTATCAGGAGCTAGACGACTTGCCCGAGGGTTTTGCCGTTCCCGAGGAACGCGAGAGACCTTGGGGTACCGGGCATGCCACCTGGGCAGCCCGCGAAGTGGTGGGCGACTCTCCCTTTGCCGTGATCAACGCGGACGACTTCTACGGTGCCGAAACCTTCAGTCGTTTATCGGAAAGCCTTGCTGAATCGGAGGGGGCAGTCCCCTCGGGCAAGCTTTCATGCTCGATGGCTGGTTTTCGCTTGTCGGAAACCTTGTCCGAACACGGGAACGTATCACGCGGCGTGTGCACAACCACGGACGGTTTTTTAAATACCGTTTCCGAGTGGACCGGCATAGGTAGGGGATCCGAAGGCACCGTGAGCGGTATAAGCTCCGAGGGTCAACGACGCGCCCTCACGGGGGAGGAAACGGCCTCCATGAACGTGTGGGGATTCCCTGCCGGGGTGTTTCCTTTTCTGGAAAAAAGCTTCGTCTCCTTTCTCAACGAAGTCGGAGACGTCACCAAAGACGAATTTTATCTTCCTTCCGCGGTCGACGATTGGATAAAGCAAGATTTGGCATCAGTTCGCGTCCGACCAACGCCTTGTCGCTGGATGGGCGTTACCTACAAGGAAGACAAGCCACGCGTGATCGAGGCATTGGCCGCCTTGGTTTCCGAGGGTGCCTACCCGGCCAAGCTCTGGGGATAATAGCCAAAAGGCTACTTCACCACGGATTCGACGACGTTCGCGTTCGGCCGGATGAAGTGAACCTTTCCATTCGAGGCCTTCAGGAAGTACAGCCATTCGGACGACTCGTGGTGGTGCAGGTAGGGGTAGACGTCTTTGGTCGTCCATAACCATCCCAAGTCCTTTTTCCAAAGCCAGACGCCGTCGTGGTGGTCGTCTTGGGCATAGAGCCATCCCCATTCCGCATGGTATAACCAACCGTTGCCGAAGGGGAGGAAAGTCCCGAACCAAGATGAGAGCCGCCAGCCTCCGGTTGTGCTTTCAGCGCCGTTCAGCCATGCGGATTCTTGAATGTTGTTTTCGGGGATCTGCAAGCGTTTGGGAGCTCCGTAAGTCTCTCCTGCGGAATTCCGGGCATAGGCGCGGGCATAGATTCGTTTTCCAAGGCTTTCCGGATGTTGCGCAAGAAGAGTGAAGTTGCCGTTGGACAGGGTGGCCCCAAGCCGAACCAAGTCCGGACCAGTCGAATCGATCCCAAGGGTGTGCGAAAGGAGGAACCCGACTTCCGTTGGGGGAGAACCCCCGTCAGCCAATACCTTGCCGCTAAGCCGGAG
>JABHOU010000492.1 GCA_018695085.1 Opitutia bacterium
GGACGAGCTTGCATGGAAGTCGCAACCAAACGCTAAAAGCGAAACAAGGTGCCTAGCTTGATGGCGGATCCGTATCCTTGGAGAGAGAATCTGCTTCCTTCGAGGAGGTGGCTTTGATTGACTACGAAGAAGAACTTGGCTCCTGGCTTGTATTCCCACTGCAGGCGGCTGTTCACGGCGAGGGAGTCGGAATCGTTGTCATACTGAATCAAGTTGGAAATAAATAGATCGGGACTGAAGTTGATGGTTGCCTTGCCGGTTGCCACCTTGAGTTTCGTTTGCGGAGCGGTTTCCCAATCGATCGTGGTGACTGCGTAATCGACTCCGAATAGAAACTTTTTCCATAATCTAAAGTTCAGGCTCCCCTCGTATCTGGTACCTGGCGACTCGTAGAGGGCGCCCCGGTTGAGTGCCACGCCTCCACTTATCTTTCGCTTTGAACTCGAATCGAAAGACAGGGTGTGGTTCCACCACTCGTATTTTCGAGATGGTAAAGTGGCGCCGAAGATGGTGAAAGATTGGCTGGGTCGGTCGGTATGGTGATTGGACTTGATGGCAATGGTGTCGCCGCTGGCAAAGACGAGACTCACCGGCTGGAATCTCTGCTTGGTGTCGATCAGGTTGTTGCCGGTGTCCGTATACATCTCAAAACTGTATTCATGTATGCTGGTCTGCAGCCAATCGGTGTTATCGTAATTGGGGTTGTATGATAAGTGTGTGTTGTACTTGCGGAAGTCGTTTCTCCAGACATAGCCGAGGGCGGGATTGAAATTATCTTCCATTTCCGAGTAGCCACCGAAGAGCAGGAAGTCCCGGTTCCAGAAAGCGGCGCTTGCGCCGTAGGCTCCCTCCATGCCGGGATGATTGTCCCCTCCCGAGTAGGAACCGAGGACCCATGCCTTTGTTAGTAAGTTGTTCTTTCCAAGGAACTTGTTGTTTTGGCGCTGGTAGTCTGTCCCCAAGCTAAAGCTGGTGGCATCGGAGCGCGGATCGCCCAGGGTCGAAATCAGTCCCACGGTGGAGCCATTGGCCATGTTCTTGCGGACACGCCCCACGAAAACGTTCCTCGGATGGTCATCTCCCTCCACCAGCACGTCCATGAGACCGAAATTGTAGCCCTTGGTTCGCCCGGTTACCTTTGCGGCTAAGTGGATGGGTACGACCTCGCCGCTAGCGCTCAACCCGATCTTCCGGCTGTAGTAGGGGCTCACTCCATCGGCTGCGGTGAAATCGAAGATGCCGGCGTCCTCTAGGAAGAAGCCACGTTTCTCGGGGAAGGATTCATTGAAGCGGGTGAAGTTGTACTGGCGATGATCGGCTTCCACGTCGGCGAAGTCGGTGTTCACGCTCAACTGGGTGGTTATGCTTGGGCTAAAGCGGTACCGCAGATCGATGCCTCCATCGAAGTCGAAGTCATCCGCGTTCTTCATCCGGTCCTTGCTGTACTTGCTGGTCAAGAAGGGCATGGCGTCGAGTCCCAGTCCTTGCTCCAAATCCTTCAAGCCAAGCAGCACGCCAGCCTCGGCTGCATTAGCGGCATCCGCTCCCGGTCTTCCGTTGGCCCAGCTAATGGATTCATTCGTACTCTTGATCGAACGGGCAAGGTTGATCCCCCACTTAGTTGCCTTCTCGTCGAACGAAATGGACTTGAAGGGAATAGCTAACTCGGCGGCCCAACCCCAATCGTGAATGCCACACCTTGCCGTCCAAACGGTTTCCCAGTTGAGGTTCTGGTTGCGGCCGTTGTCGCTGGACAGCATTTCCACTCGCAAGCTGTTGGGGGTAACCAAGAAAGCATAGCTGTTTCGCTTGTCATGGAAGGTGTCGAGGACAACGCCCACCCAATCATCTTCAAATGCGTCTGCTTCATTTCCGGCGTTGTCTGTGATTTCCTCGAGGTTTTTGTGGAAGGACCAGATGGCTATGTAGAGGTTGGATTCGTCGTAGAGCACGCGAAACTCGGTCGCTTCGGAAGCTGGAACTTTGTCCCCTGGGAATATCTGAAACATTTCTCCCGCCGGCAGGGCTTTTTGCCAGACATCGTCGCCGAGGTCGCCGTCTATCTTGGGACCGGCCTCGACGAAGGTGGCGTGGACCACGGGAGCTCCCCGGTAGGTGCCCTTGCTTTCCGGCATGATTTCCGATGGTTTTACCGTGGCGTCGACCGCTTGCCCAAGCGCAGTTACCAGTCCCAAGGCCAAGCCTAATGACAGGCAAC
>JABHOU010000240.1 GCA_018695085.1 Opitutia bacterium
AAGAAGGCCACCGAGGTTCCGCGCCGTCTCCATTCCTCTTCTCTGCCCGCGACTTTCCCGTATGCCCGTGGAGAAACGCCCTTGCGCTTTCTGGAGAAGCTACGTGAAATCGTGGCTTCCCGATGAACGATTTCAAGGATCCCACCGTTGCGTCCGCCACCTTTCGAGCCTTGGAGGCTTGTTCCGATGAATGGGTGAAGCGGGGCGGTAAGGGGACCTCCCTCAAGCTTGGGTTTTCGGATGGAGGCGAGGTGAGGTTTTCGCCGGGTGGTCTGACCTTTGCCGATTATTGGGTGTTTTTGAGAGCTCTTACTGACGGTTTTGCTATGCCTCGGATTGCTCCCATGCTTGCCCGCCCCTTGGAAACCTTTCGAGTTATTCGTACCTTAAAGGCGTTGGCCGCGGCGTTTGCCGATTCCGAGAACGCAAAGACCAAGGTTGCCTTGGGACTTCGCGGAGGATTGGGGGCGGCGGAAGCTTACGCCGGTCTCGACTCGAAGTGCATTGACGCCATTTGCAGGGAGAGCCCGGGCACGGTTACGTTTACGGTGGAAGGAGAGGATTTAAGCATGTGGTTTCGGATTGAGCCCAAGGCCCGATATAGTTCCGGAAGCGGAGAACCTCCGGAGGTTCCCGCAGCCCGGGTCTGCTTTCGCGACTTGGAGACGGCTTCCAGAGCGGTCGACGGAAAGCTGGACTCTTTGGCGGCTCCTGCTCTAGGCGAGGTGGAGGTTACGGGGCGGATTCCGCTTGCCGAGGCGGTGGGGTACGTGGCCGATATAGCCGCTCGAAACTTGGTTTTTGCTCGATGACTCTTTCTCGTACGCGTTCCGATGAACTTTTCCTGCGAGCCACAAAGGTGGTGCCGGGTGGGATTTACGGGCATCTTGCTCCCGCAGGAGGTTTGCCGAAGGTTTTCCCGCATTATGCCGAGAGTGCCGAGGGTTGTCGTTTTCGAGACGTGGACGGGAATGATTGGCTGGATTTTATGTGCGGCTACGGCGCCATTCTCTTAGGGCATAGGGATCCCGAGATCGAGGAAGCGGCTGACCGTCAACGCCGGGACGGTTCAGTCCTAAATCAACCGACCGCCCGAATGGTTGAACTGGCCGAGGCTATGGTGGAGCGGATCGACTTCGCGGAATGGGCTGTTTTTGCCAAGAATGGTTCCGACGTTACGACTTGGGCGACCCGTGTGGCCCGTGAGCATACCGGACGCCGCTTCGTCTTGAAGGCAAAGGGCGCCTATCATGGCGTGGACGCTTGGTGCGATCCCGGTTTCGGTGGACGAATCCCGGAGGATCGGGCGTTCGTGGGCGAATTCCAATGGAATGATCTCGATGGATTGCGTAATCTCGCCAAGGAGCATGAGGACGACGTAGCTGCGATTGTGTTGACGCCCTACCATCACGCCGCTTTCGGGCCTTCGGAAATGCCCGCGGATGGGTTCTGGTATGGAGTGGAGGAATTGTGCCGGGAGAAAGGAATCATACTCGTGCTCGACGACGTGCGCGCCGGATCTCGCCTGCATGAGGACGGGTCGCATCTTCTATTTGGTTTCACTCCCGATATCGCCTGTTATTCCAAGGCACTGGGGAATGGTTATGCCATTTCCGCCTGCGTGGGTCGAGAAGACCTGCGTCGGGGAGCTCGGGACGTGTTTCTCACGGGTAGCTGCTGGAACGATGCAGTGGCCATGACGGTTGCCATGAAGTGTCTCGAGCTTGCTCGGGAGCGAAATATCGTAGGTAGGTTGGAGCAGTTAGGCTCTCGACTATCTACGGGGCTTTCCGATGCCGGAGCAAAGCATGGCTTTTCGTTTCGCCTTACGGGTCCGCCCGCGATGCCCTTTCCTTGGTTCGATGGGGATGATAATCTCTACCTGTTGCAGCAATTCTGCGAACTTTGCGCCTTGGAGGGAGTTTTCTTTCACCCTCACCATAACTGGTTTCTTTGCGGGGCCCATGACGATGAGACGATTGATCAAGCAGTCGAGGTCGCTTCGGTTGCGTTCTCCAAGCTGACTGCGGAAAAAGGCTAGGCGAAGGTTTCCGTAAGGAGTCGGGTTAGAAATTCATCCGAAGGTTCGGCTG
>JABHOU010000060.1 GCA_018695085.1 Opitutia bacterium
CCAAAATGCAGCCATGTGTCATTCCCTCCACGCTTTGCCCTTGGTGACCTTCGGGAACGTCGCAACCGATGAAAGGGAAAGGAACGGAATCGAGGCGGTCGGCAAGCATTTCGTCGACGTCGTAGACGAGTTCGCGAGGTATGCTGTTCTGGTTGGCGGTGAGCCCTTGCCCAAGACGGCTCATGGCCCAGTCTACGCCATCCCAATGCAGGGTAGTGAAGCGAGCACCAATACCCAAGGTGGATTTCCCGAGATCGGCCCCAGAGCTTGGGAAAATAGAGCAATTTGAATCGGCTTCCTGAAAGACGTTCTTTATTCGGATCAAGTTCTCGAAACTGGCGGGAAAGTAGACCTGCCCGTTAATTTCCGTACGATCCTCCAAGATTTGCTTAACCTCGGCAGCGTCCGGGTCAGCAGGTGTTAGTCGCCATGCATGGTCTCCATGCGCGTTTTCAACGAGACTCCATTCGCCATGAGGAGTGGACACTACGCTCTTGTCGTGATTGACGATGCCCGAATCCGAGGTGAGATCAGACTGCAATCCCTCCCAGTCTATGCAGAAATCAGGACTGACGCATGGATTGTCAGTGATTCGAAGAGCGTTATCGAGAAGGAACTTATTGATTGGTTTCATGAAGAAATAGAAAAATTCAAAATAAGATAGCACAGTATAACAGAAAAGGCGATTCCCCTCTTGTGCAGATCGGACGAATTTCATTAAAATCCCCAGAAGGAACTACCCTTGGGATGCGCGTTTTTTTGCGACTGCTCGCTTGATCATCTCGTCAGCAACGACTCCGGCCAAGATCACGGCACCTATGATGGCGTATTCGATGTGGGTAGGTATCCAGTCCACAAGCACGATCATGTTTCTCAACACCTGCATGAGGGCCGCCCCAATAACCACGCCAAGTATGGTGCCTGAACCGCCGCGTAAGCTACAACCGCCAAGGACAGCAGCTGCAATGGCGTAAAGTTCGTAAAAGTTGCCGAAGTCAACGGGTTGGGCCGAGTTGACGTCGAGTACGAACAGAAGGCCGCCAAGCCCCGAGCAGAGGGCACAAATGACATAAGCGAGAATCACCATCTTGTCCACGTCGATGCCACTGAATTTGGCCGCTTCCTCGTTATTTCCAAGGGCCAAAAGATATCTACCGTATATGGTCTTGTTCAGGAAAACGCCGGCTAATACAGCCACCACGACGAGGAACAGGCAAGGCATAGGAAAATTAAAGCCAAATAATGGAATTTCTCCCGTGGCCAGTTCCCGAATCCCCTTGAAGTCCGTACCGAACCCTTGAGACTGATCCCCCGTGAACCCGCGAGTGATTCCACGGTACAAGAGGAGCCCGCAGAGGGTAACCACAAAGGGTTGAAGCTTTACCTTGGTGACAAGAATTCCGTGAATCAAACCGACCGCCAAGGAGAATCCGAGAACGGCCAAAAGAGCTACAGGAACCGAAACTTCTTGCTCTACCAACAACCACGGAAGTCCGCATCCCACCAGACAAATGACTGACCCGATGGATAGATCGATTCCGCCGGTAATTATAACGAACGCCACTCCTATGCTGATGATCCCGAAAAGAGCGGTGCGGCGAAGGACGTTTTCCAAGTTGTAGGACCCCCAGAAAACGTCGCTCATGATGCTGGTCATGACGATTACGCAGACTAGAATTAGAAAGATACCTTGAATTTTCTTCATGGGGAAAAGTTGTAGATTGTAGTGTTCAGGCAGCTTTTCCTGAAGATTCCGAGTTACCCGTAGCGAGTTGCATGACCGCCTCCTCGCTCAATTCGTTCCGATTCAATTCACCCGTCAACCGTCCCTCATGCATAACGAGAGCGCGATCGGACATGCCGAGCACTTCTTCCAGTTCACTGGAAACGAAAAGGATGGCGACGCCCGCATCCGCCAATTCCTCCATCAGCCCATAGATTTCTCGCTTGGCCCCGACGTCGATCCCACGAGTAGGTTCGTCCAGTAAGAGGACGGTGGGTTTCATGGTTAGCCATTTTCCGAGCACGACCTTCTGCTGGTTCCCCCCCGAAAGATAGCGAACGACCTGATCATCACTCGGAGTTTTCACCCGCATGCTCTTGATCATTTCAGTGGTGATGTCGAGTTCCTTGGCAAAATCGAGAAAGCCCCATTTTTTTTGATCTCTGCGAAGGGCAGCGAGGCTCATGTTTTCTCGTACGCTCATGTCTATAACGAGCCCCTGTTGCTTACGATCCTCGGGAGCCAACGCCAAGCCTCCGCGAATCGCATCGAGAGGAGAATTGATCTCCGATGGTTGTCCCTTGATCGCGATGGAACCACCCAACGCGGGAG
>JABHOU010000358.1 GCA_018695085.1 Opitutia bacterium
TACAAGCTTCGTCAAGACAAACGTGTGACCAACATAGAGCGCACGAATTTGCGTAACATACAACCTGGCGATCTCCCTATGGACCAATACCCTATCATCGTAATGGACCTATCCTTCATCTCCCTTCGCAAAGTCATCGTCGCCGCATGGGCCTTTCTCAGCGAAGGTGGACACCTCATCGCCCTCGCCAAGCCGCAGTTCGAAGCAACCAAGGAGGAAGCGGACCGAGGAAAAGGGATCATACGAGACGAGGCAGTTCGCGCGCGTACTTTAGAAGAAGTAAAAACCTTCGTCGCGAAAAACCTTCCCGCCGCCCAACTTTTCGCTGAAACCGAGTCTCCGATCAGAGGAGCGGAAGGCAATGTCGAATACTTCTTGGGCTGGAAGAATAACCGGTAGCCATAGCCATCCGGCAACTACCCGTTATCTTATTACTCTTCGGAGCCAGCAGCAATAAGATCGCCGATAATACGGTCGCGGGCTTCTTCAGCTCTTGCAGACTGGAGATCTTCGAGGCGGTCGTCGACGGTTGCGTCGGAATGCTCCAGTTTCTTGACATAAGCTCGCTTGAGGCGAGCGAAGGTTACCAGATTTTCGGTTCTTTCGAGTTCCTTCCAACCTGTGCCTATTTCGAGATCTAAAGCCTTGTCGACGACTTGTTGAGCCAAGCTGCGCTCGGCATTAAGCTCACCACGCTCTTCCCGAAGGTTTTCCAAGAGGAGGTCGATTTCCTTTTTGCGAACCATGTCTACGGCGGTTGCATTTTCATCGCCCGTCTCTTTCTTCACAATGTCTTCTCGCTCGCCTTCCAGTTTGCGTTGCTTGGCATCCGACCTGCGTGTGCGACCATCGTAGGAAGCACTAACGCTTTGCGAGTTCTTGGCCTTCAAGGAAACGATTCTAGCTTTTTTCGACAAGGCGGCGGCAGCCGAGGCGTCGGCGGACTCCAAAGCGGACGTCAACTTGTCGCTAGCTTCGGAAAAAGCTTTTGCTCGGGCATCCTTACGGAACTCACGGTAGAGGAGACTAAAAGAAGCATTCTCATATTTGCCGGGACCTGCCGGTTCACGACCATCGAGAACAAAGACGACATAACCGTCTCGGGCCTTTCGAACGGACGGAGTGAAGAAACGACGTTCATTGAGGGCGGCAACTTCCTCGAGAGGTTGTTTGCCCGAACGATTTTCGGATGGTCTCTTCTCAAGACCGAGGACATGGGTTTGGAGTGCCATTTCTTTTTCGCTAAAGGAGATCGACCGGGAGGAACTGCCTTTTTCATTGATAAGCTGCGTAATCTCTAGAGATTGGCGAAACTGAGGGTAAGTCTTGTATTTAGTTCTGAGACGGTTGCCTTTTTCATTCAATTCATCGAGAAACTCGATCGCGTTTTCACGGGCAATTTCCATGGCCTCGCGTTCGGCGTCCAAGCGATTCTCCTCCTTGACCCGTTTTAGAATCTCAGCCCGAACTTCCTCGAAGGTAACCTCGGGAGCTAAGAAGGTGGCATTGGCATCGAGCAGTGCGAGAGAAGAATTGCTCTCCACGGACGCGTTAACCGTGGCGTTGGTGTCGGCAGTGATGCTGTTCAAGCTGACATCGGCGACGACGGAAACGTTTGATTCCGCCGTGGCGTTGGCTTCACCCTTCGGACCCGCCTTGCCATCGGGACCAGGCTGTCCATCGGTAGCGTTGCCTTCTGTTAAGACAGGGGCAGGCGGCGGAGGTGGTGGTTGAAATTCCGCCTTATTAGACTCGAAGTAGCGCCGAAGTCTATCCTCGGTTGGTTCTGAAGTGGGTGGCAGATAATCGTTCATTGCGAATGTGACGACCGTGGCGATGGTACGAAGAGGTTCCTGAAACATGGGGTCATCTTTACGTTGCTCATGAAAAGCCTGTAGGCGAAGGGACAAATCAGCCGAAACCACAAGGGCAGAGGAGGGAGTCGTAATGCTCGGGATGACCGAAGGCAATTGATCTTCGTCCAAAGTGAAGGCCAAGCTGGCATTGCCATCAGCTTCGGAGGCAAAGCCAAGCTCTGCCTTTTTTATGGCGGCCAAGAGGTTGTCTCGAGTGGCGGTAAGGTTGCCTGCAGCGCCGAGAAGAACTTCCGTCAAAGTCGAATTCGAATCGACGTGCTTTTCGCGAAACTCCACATCGAGAACCTTACCGCCCGAACGGAGGGTCAAGCGATCCTTGGGCTTGGGCTGCTCTTTAAGATTAAGGGTAGCAAAGGGCGGAACAGGCAGATCCAGATCCTCGGAAGAAAGGGTAAGTCCATCGATATCCCAAGAAAGTTCTTCGCCAAACATATCCCAGCGAGCTTCGTCACGAAAAGCAAAACCTGCAGCAGAAAGAGTCTCCTCCACTTTGGATGCCCGAAAGTAAGAATAGAGTATGCCTTCGACGGCACTTTTTCTAACTCCGCGATTGCGACTGACGACTTCGAATGCGCGGGAACGATTGGTATCGTCCACAAGACGTGGGTCGATCTTGGCCAAGAAACGAAAATAAGCATTGTTCACATCGGAGCCTTGGGCCTCGGGAGGGAGCAGACCCCATTGATCGGCCAAATGGTCGAGAGCGACCTTCGCCTTGAAGGAACCTTCGGCAAAATCACGGTCAGCTGCGTTTTGTTCCGCGATCAGCCGAGCTTTCTGATCTCGTGGCAAATACGCCCAATTATTCATAACATAGTTTATGCGCTGGAACTCAGATGACAGGGACTGCTGAAGCTGTTGGCGGAATTCCTCGGGGAGCTCGCCGAGACGATTCTGCATTTCCATGTACCTGCTCATGAGTGCACGTTGATTCTGTTGCGGGATCTCCGGATAAAACCGGCTTTCCGCCTCATCCATAACCTTAGCCGAAGGAACGATGATCGCTCCAA
>JABHOU010000149.1 GCA_018695085.1 Opitutia bacterium
AATACGGGCGAGACCCAGACATCCTTTCCAGTGAACAGATCAATGGAATGCATTTGGTAGAAAGGCAGGGCGGGATGCTTTGCATTTTCCTCCACCTCGATCTTGTCCGAGGGCATGGACACGAGCAAGTTCCCACCCTTTAGAAACATCCGGCAATTCTTGATATCCGGATTCGGGGCCTGCCATGTTCGATTCCAAACGGGGTTCCCCTCATGAGTAAAACAAGCAAGCATGCCATTTAGATTATGAAAAACGACGTACTTGTCGGTGGCAACCGGGAGCAAACTGGTCGAGTCGTGCCACGACTCAAGAACGCGTCCTGCCCAGGTGCCGGGCAAGTCAACTTGCCAAAGCAACTTGCCCGATGTTTTGTCAAAGCACTGACCGACGATATTACCGTTGAAAAAGAACCCGCCCTTCATTCGGCCTTCCAGTTTCGAGTGCATGGTGAGGAAAAGGCGATCGCCATGCAGGCAAACACCGGATTGACCCGCCTCGTCCAAGGGTTGACGGTAGACGATCTTCGCGGACAGGGCGGTTGAAGTCAGGAGGGCGGCCAAGCCGAGGGCAGCTAGTAGTTTCATGCGAGTATTTCCTTAAGGACACCCGTGCTGTCAGAAAAGCTTTGGGCGGGGACGTCAAGTGTCTGCAGAAAGCTCATGTAAAGGTTACAGAGTGGCTGCTTGCCCGTCTCGAGGAAATTATGATAACCGCAATGTTTAATTCGGAGATTGTTCCCCCCTGCCACCAAAAGCGGATAGTTCCGGTTTACGTGCGTCTTGCTATTGCTTGTGCCGTAATAGACGATTGTGTTGTCCAGCATGGAGCCATTGCCTTCAGGTGTGTCCGCCATTTTGCCGAGGAAGCGTCCCAGTCGGTCGCCTTGGAATTTGTCGTAGGCCCCGAGATTCTCCATGGCTTTTCGGCCTGAACCAGCCGCGCCATGGGCCAGGCGGTGATGACCTGTTGGGAGGCCCAAGGCATTCTTGGACATTTCGTTCCATGGCCCGTCGATCATGCTCTGCAGCATGTAGGTGGCGTAGCGTGTCGAGTCCGTCTTGAAGGCGAGGTAGATGAGGTCGTACATCGTGTCGATGAACAGATCGGGTTCATTGACGGTGGCCTTGAGTGAGAGGTTGCTTGAATCCACTTCTGGTTTTGGAGTGTCGGACCAGGCTTCCATCCGCTCGATGTTCTTTTCCACGGACCGGATGCTTTCCAAATAGGAACCGATCTTGCGGTTGTCGTCGGTGCTGACGCGACGCTGCATGCTCTTGGCCGACTCCAACACGCGATCGACCAAGGCCCCGTTGCGGGCATAGCGAGCCTTCTCCTTGCGTATGATTGCGGGATCGGAATTGAAGAGCCGGTTGTAGAGGGCGAGCAAGTCGTTGTTCGAGGGAATGGCTCGTCCGGAGCGGTTGAAGGAAAGGGTGAGTGAACTGCCCGAGGCTCCGAGCCCTCCTTCGTTGCCGAGGACGAGGCTGGGGAAGCGCGTCGCTTTGCCGTGGGCCATGGCTGCCATCTGGTCAATAGATGGACTGCCGGAGGTACCTTCCGGGTTGCTCCCGGTGAGGAAGGAGTCAGCCGAGGAATGTCCGTTGATGCTCGCGACCTGGGGGTGTTCCAGTCCTCGGAAAACGGATACCTTCCCCTTGTCCGCAAGTGGTTGCATGACTGCCATCGACGGACCGAACTTCAGTTTGTCTTCGATTACCCGTGGATACCAGCTCAAGTCGCTGTTTGGATGTTCGTCGTTGGGCGTGACTGCGAAGCCGTGCCCGACGTAGAGGGCGAGGAAGCGCTTCGGGGTCGAGGCTGCTTTCGCGATCGCCGGAACCGCAAAGGACTCGAGCCGTGGCAAGATCATGGATACCCCGGCGCCATATAGAAATTGTCTTCGGTTGATTTCGCTCATTGGTCCTTATTGTTTGGATGACGGAAGGCAGGAAGGCGAACGATTTCATCGATCAATTGAGACATTCGATAATCGGAATCGGCAAATTGCCGGGCGAGGTATGCTAGCGATTCATCTTCCTTATAAGAGAGTGGTCGACCCAAGGCAAAAGACAACATCGACGCACTAAATCCACTGGCAAAATCCTTGGCATGTTTTTCCCGAAGAAGCTTTTGCAATTCGCTCATTCCCTTGA
>JABHOU010000601.1 GCA_018695085.1 Opitutia bacterium
AAGAAGGAACGCCAGGCCCGGTTGACCGTTACACGGTCACCGAGCGGATTGTTGGTGCTTGCCAACCAACGGGCGAATTCCAAGCGGTTTTCGGGTTGATACTTGGGATCGGACACGAATACGGAGGGCAAGCCCGGTTTTACCTCATGTTTTGGGTTGGTGAATTCTCCACGATGACGCAACACTGTTGATCGGGGATTGTCTTTAGGGCGCTCGAGCATGACCAAGGTATGATTGGGACGAGGAATTCTCTTTTTCAAATCATCCAGGGCTTTCCGTTGTTTTTTCCAGCGGGGGTCAAGTTCGAAAAAGGATCTCCTCAGATCGGCCAGTTCTTCTATTGATGCCTTAGACCCTTTGGCGAGAATGGATTCGGTGTCTACTCCGTGTTTCTTGGCCTTGGGTTGATCGAAGTCTGCGGTGGCGGAGATTCTGAAACGGCCGAGGCTAACCACAAAGTGGCGCTCGAAGAGCATTTCGATGGAAAAGGGAGTCTTGGCCGGAATGGGTTCGACGAGAGGAAGAACCAAATGGTTGGCCTGCCCGGTTTGCCCGGAAGTCGACCAACCGGACGACCCGTCCCCGTCAGATACGTTGGAGGCATTGGCCGAACCGCCCCCCACGCTTATTTTTCCATAGGTACTGGAGGAGTTGAGTATCTTTTGTTTTTCTCCATTCACCCAAACAGTAAACTCACTTAGGAAAAAGTCGCCCTTTCGCCCTTCGTAGTAACATCGGCCCGGCCCACGCTGAGGAAGGCGGTCATCGGGCAGGACTTCGAGCCTCAAGGCAGTGATAGCTTGATCGCTTGTGAAATTGAGGTCAAAGACATCCCGCTTTGTGACGTCCCCGGAGGAAAAGATCGAACCATCCTCCATCACTTCGAGCTTGGGCAGGTTCGTCTTCATTGCAGACGGACGGATTATGGACCAGCGCGTGGCGTTGGCTTCTTCTTTTGCCCGCCATTTATCAAAAGCTTGATCGAAGCCTTTGACTTCTTTTTGCAAGGCGAGGGACTTCTTTTTGATTTCCCTTTTGATTTCCCCGGCCTGCTTGGCCTGAGCTTCCGTTTCCAGAAACAGGTCGGGTTCATCCACGTTGTCGAGCAAGCCCATCAGCCCGTAATACTCGTCATGGGTGATGGGATCGTACTTATGGGTGTGGCACTGAGCGCAGCCTGTGGTCAACCCCATCCAAACCGTACCCGTGGTGGCGACCCGGTCCACCGCGGCATAGAAACGGAATTCCAAGGGATCGATCCCGCCCTCTTCGTTCAGCTGGGTGTTACGGTGAAACCCGGTGGCAGTTTTTTGTTCGTCGGTGGCATTGGGCAACATGTCCCCGGCCAATTGTTCGATGCTGAATTGATCATAGGGCATATCCGAGTTGAGGGCTCGAATGACCCAGTCCCGGTAGGGCCAGATATTGCGCGGTCTGTCCTTCTCATACCCATTGGTGTCGGCATAGCGGGCGAGGTCGAGCCATTCGCGTCCCCACTTTTCCCCGTAGCGCGGGGAGGCAAGCAACTCGTCGACCAACCGTTCGTAGGCGTCCGGTCGCTTGTCGCTGACGAAGGCATCCGCTTGTTCGGTGGTGGGGGGCAAACCGACCAAGTCGAGATAGAGGCGACGCACCAAACTGTAGCCATCGGCTTGGGCAGAAGGCTTGAGATCATGCTTTGTGAGGTTTTCGAGAACGAAGGAATCGATTTCGTTACGCTCCCACTTCGAATCTTTTGCGGGAGGATCGGAGGCAACGGGCGGAACGAAGGCCCAGTGTTTCTCGTATTTCGCTCCTTCCTTAATCCACTGGTCGAGCAAGTCCTTTTCATTCTCTGTGAGCGTGGCGTGGGACTCGGGCGGGGGCATGATCTCATCGGGGTCATCGGAGCGGATGCGGTAATGAAATTCGCTCTCTTCTATCTTGCCCGGAACGATGACCTCGCTTTTCAGGGCATCCTTGCGGACATCGAGTCGCAGTTTTGCCTTCCTTCCCTCTTCGTCTGGACCATGGCAAGCATAGCACTTGCTGGCCAACAAGGGACGGATTTCCCCATTGAAATCAACGCCCTGCAATGGGAGGGTCGCCAAAATCAAGAAGTATTTGGTAAGGGAAGGACAATTCATAAAGACAATATGTTCAATGAATAAGAATTCTTACGGGAGCCCATTGGAAATGCAAAAAAAGTAGTGGAACTACCTTACCATAAATCCATAGTAATTGCTTGGAGAATAAAGTCTGTTTTTATGCGATTTCCACCAAAGGATCAAGTCGCTCCGTCTTGTATAACTCATTACCTGAAAGGACCGAACCTAACAGTGCGCTCGTCAAGCTTGATGGGTTGCTCGGTTGGCAAATCCTCGCGAATCAACTCCAAACCACTGAGTAATGGAGCACCCTCGATCGCTCTAAACTTGATCAATATAGAATCATCAATTGAAATGCCCTCGAAAGACTCGACAATTGACCGCATGTCACCTCCGGAGGCTTTTACCACGTCGTACTTCGACAATAGTTTTTTACCTTGGACGAGGACGTCAAACACTCGCTCCCCCGCCAGAAGATGATCCGGTTCTAGAAAAGTTAGACGCAAAAGATATTTTCCTTTTGAAAGTCCCTTCATTCTTAAGGATTCTATCCCCTCGGCGAGGGATGCGGCGATCCAAGGCCAACCTTGGCCGCCTTTGACTCGCAGGGAGTGGTGGTAACGATAAGTGACCTTTTCCGGCGACACCTGGATCGGCAGGTCGGGGGAAGGACCACCCACGCTGGGATAGTCCAGCCAAAGAGTACCACTTTCGGTCACACGATCTCCGGGCGCTCCGAAATTAACGCCCACACGGCGCACCTTGCCGATCAGCTTTTCCGGAGGCATGGGCCCCCAAGACGTCCATTGCTCGTGGGTTTGTGGCATGGAGACCAAGGCCATGGCCATGGGCAAGGGATAGCTGCAGGTGCACCCTTCGTAGTAATAGGGCACGCTGAGTACGCCGTTGGCCGGTATGATGCTATTCGTGCAACCGGAGCGTGGACCGCTGAGGTTGATGGTGCCGCTTTCAATACGCTTATCGTAATAGGAGGCGGTGGCGGAACGCATGGTGTAAAGGTTTCCGTAGTCAATGCCGCCATCACAGCCATAGCTTTTGGGAAAGGTTCGTGGTTCCTTTTCACCCGTCAATGGATTGATCCGGGTGCCCGCCACGGGTTTTTTGGGTTTCCATGCATTGGTTTGAGTGGGTGGTCTAAATTGGCTGGGCTGTAGGTTTTTTAAATCCACCTTGCCATGCTGCTTCCGTATCTCGATTTCTTCGTCCGAGCCCATCACGCGACCACTGTAGACGTCGGAAAGGAATGCTGGCATGAGGCGGTAGTCCGCGTTACGAGTACGCTCGTTTTGATTCTCCATCCATTTTTTCGGAGTGGACACCATTACGCCGTCGACGAATTTCGGCTGCGGGGATCGCTTGAAATGACCCAGTTCATCCCCAAACCAGAGAACACCTAGAGGGAAACGCACGCCTTCATCAGAGCTGTTTTCCCATTTGCCCAAGTAATTGGTGGCTCCGGGCAAAGCCCCTGTTTTTTTCAGCAAGGTGAATCCCTTGCCTTCGCTCAAGCGAGCTCCAGGCAGTTTGCTTGCTTTAACTGCCGCTCGGAAGGCGGCTCGGTATGGCGTCGTTCCCGGGACGCAGAGCGAACCGCCGTAGGGTCGCAGAGAAGCATAGACCTCAGTCAATGAATCTTGAGTCCAAGTGATGCCCGAGGTTGCATCTGCAACAATCAATTTGGCGAAGTAACGAGGAAGGCCAAGATCGATTGGGTTGCCTGTGAGAAGCCCGACTTTTTCGGCGGTGAAGCCAGATTCATTAAGCTTTTTCCTGAAGGCATTCGCCGTGTCGGGCAGACCGATGCCAACCAATCGTGCAGAGGAATTTTCAACCAGTCCCAACCAATTTTCCGACATGCCCAGCACCAGCCCATAGCCTTGACGAAACTGGGTTGAATTGAGAATATCCGCTACCAAGACGTTTTTTCCAACAGACCAACCGCGACTTGGGTTTGATTGATGAATCTTGGCGGCTCCAGTGGCTGTTCCAAGACAATGGATCTCACCATCCATAGTGACGACATAGAGGCGTCCGTTGGCCACCAAGGCTTGGTGGATTTCTCCGGTGACTCCTGCGATACCTTTTGAAAAGCGAAAGTCTTGGCCGGCCATCTCGATGGTCGATCTTATCCCGGGTTGTCCGCTCTCCATGACTTTATCCTCATGACGACGCTTATTGACCTCGCTGTCGAAGAGCAAACCCCTCCTTTGTAAACGTTGCTGCTCTTTTTCCGATGGAGTCGAGGCAAACCAGCCTCCGGGCAAACGACCCTGAGAAGGTAATTCAAATTCTTTCAGTTTGCCGGTGGCGGCATCGAAACGAGCGGGGAAAGCAACACTGCTAGGTACAATCAAGTCATCACCATCCAACAAGAGGTATCCTTGAGGAGCAAGACCGCCAGTTGCTTTGGCATTGTGTGGTTGGATGCCGTATATGAAACCGCAACGGTCGTTGATCCAGATTGACTTCCCTGTAGTGGAGTCGAGGCAATGCACGAAAACCCCTTCCATAGGCCACACACCGGCGGCAAACCATACCTTGCCCTCCTTGGCCACAGGACCACCGCGAACCGGCCATAATGAGATCATGCGCCCATTGCCCAAAACTTTTCTGGTCGAAGGAACACCGCGAAACTTCCAGAGCAGTTTACCGGTGTCCGTTTGGAGGCAGTAGAGAAACCCATCATCGGATCCCACGAACACACACCCATCCAAGGCGGCGGGAGCAAAACGAATGGGACCCTCGGCCAGGAAGCGCCAAACTTGTTCGCCTGTTACTGCATCATAGGCAGTAACCGAATCCGTCCAAGACGAACCAACGATCAATTTCCCCCTCGTCACGATGGGCTCGTAGCCCTTGTCGAACTGAAGACGCGGATCCTTAAAGGCGGGCACTAGCGGAGGAAGTTTCAAGGTCCATTGCAGATGCAGACTGGAAGGCAGAGCCTCTAAAGTAGCTCCGGTTCTGCCTACGTCATGCCGCCATGTCGGCCAATCTTCAGCCTGAACGCAATTGAAAGCGAATAGAAAAAAGGTGAGGTTCTTTATCAAACGAACTTTCATATCCAAATCAGCCACCCAAAACGTCTAGACGAATGGATACAAGAAGCAAACACTAGGCAATAAGAGTTTGGAAGGCTATCGACAGTGCACCCCGACCTAGTAGGGCAACTGCTTCAGAAAGGATGTTTTTTCAGCAAGTCCTCGGGTTTATACAGACCAATGAAGCTCTTTACTTCTTTGCGGACTCTCGCAATGTCACTTGATTGAATAGCACTTGCCTTGTTTCCGAATGAATTGCGGGTAAAGGTGAGAACGGCTGCAATTTCATCGTCCTTGAGAAGATACTCGAAAGGCGTCATAGGTACT
>JABHOU010000203.1 GCA_018695085.1 Opitutia bacterium
CTGCGAAAATACTTCCTGTGCCGTTTTTGCCGGAAGGTCCAAGTTATGCAGTGAGAAGATGCGCGCCCAGCAACAAAGGAGTAAGAGACTTTCATATCGTCGAAATGATGAAGGTAGGATCCGAAAAAGAATTGCCTTTCGCCGAAGAATCTTTGGATTAGAAATTGATTATGCCACAGATGACTCGAAACGAAAGGCTATGAGCGAAAAGAATTTTCCGGAAGTTGTAAACGAGATTCACGAAAAGGATGCACGCTACGGTAAAGGAGCGTATTTTTTTGTCCGTGAAGCGCTGGATCATACTCTCAAGAACATTGAGAATTCTCCCAAAAAAGATAGTGGGCACGTTTCCGGCAATCAATTACTGGATGGAATTCGAGAATTTGCCTTGGATCGCTTTGGTCCTATGACCATGACCGTGCTAGAACACTGGAAGGTGAGCAAGTGTAGGGATTTCGGAGACATTGTCTTTAATCTCGTGGATTACGGAATTTTGGGACGTACCGATAACGACTCTCCTGAAGATTTCGATCAGGGTTATGACTTTCGTGAGGCGTTTGAGAAACCTTTTTCTCCGGACTCCTCCGCTGACGAAAAACAGGAACCGTCTCGTAACTGAGCTATCCGCCTAGCACGAAATTCACTATAAAATAGACCAGGGCGATTATGGCCAAGGCGACCATGCAAGAGGCTTGACTCTTTGCATAAGGGCCCGAACCGAAAACCCCGCCCTCATTCATTTCCGCCCGTGCGGCGGAATCACTCTCATCCTCGGATTCCGAGTCCATAGAGTCTGAACCACAGGCAGGACAAACTTTGCCATCCGACTCATGCCACTCGAAATCACAATCCAGGCATTCCCTAAACATACCTTGCCATCTTTGCCCGAAGGATCTCAGGGTCGAGACAAAATCTTGCGATCCCATAGGAACAGAAATAGGGCGACTTTCGCCTTGAGCATTAGATAAACTACCTCAAGTATATGTTTTTCCTCGTGAATATTGAAAGACTTACAATTTCCCTTCTCATAACACTCATTGCAGGGGTTAATTCGTTGGTTGCCTCCCCGCTCAGCGAGGAACTGGCGACCGTTCACGGGAAAGCACAAGCTGGTGACGCATACTACCAAGGTGCTCTTGCTCTCTTCCACCGTCATGGTGAGCGTGGATTAAACGTAAATTTAGCGGAAGCCGAAAAGTGGGCTCGTCTCGCTGCCGCAAAAGACAGTGCTTTCGGTCTATGCGCCCTTGCCGGGATAGAACTTGAAAAAGGTAATTCGGAACGTGGAAGATACCTCTATGACGAAGCGTACCTTAATTCAGGTCTTCTCGCACTTGCCCGCGAAAACGATCCTCTTGCCCTGTTCTGCCTGAGTATGATTGAAATAGACAATCCTCCTCGGAACTTTTCGAAGGCGATACGACACTTGACTAAATCAGCCGACTTAGGATTGGGAGCCGCTCAAAGTACACTGGGAATGCTTTATTTCACAGGCATCGGCGTCAAGAAAAACTCTCAAATGGCCATTCGATGGTGCTCAAAGGGAGCGAGGTTACATTCTCCATTGGGAATGTTCTATCTCGGTTTGGCGTACTCCGTCGGAGATGGCATTGAATACAATGAAGACACTGCCGGTCGTTGGTTGCGCGCAGCGGCAGACCGCAACTTACCAATGGCACAGCTTACTCTTGGAATGAAATACGCCACGGGGGAAGGTCTTGCCCGTAATCTGGAGGCAGCGGTAGGTTGGCTGGAAAGAGCCTCCTTGAATGGTTCATTGGAAGCTAAACTTCAACTTCGCAAATATCGCATCCTTCTAGAAAAAGCACAAAAAGGTGAATCTTCTGAGGCTATAGACACAGACCAAAGATCCCTCGCTCAAATTGCAGCCGAAAAAGCCTCGGTGAGCTCGACGAATCTAGATCAAAACGCCCCTGGCACGCCATCTGCAAAACTTTCCCCATTAAGTCCTAAAGAATTGGCGGATCCGGTAAACTACGCTCGCAAAGCCTTAACCGTGGATAAAAACCCGACGAAGGCCATTCGCCTGCTTAAAGGACCGGCACGAGCAGGAGACTCGGAGGCATCTCGCCTACTCGGCACAGTCTATTATCGGGCTAAAGAATTTGAACAGGCTCGCAGTTGGTTTCAATCTTCAGCCAAAGGAGGCGACGTGGAAGCCCA
>JABHOU010000146.1 GCA_018695085.1 Opitutia bacterium
AACCAGCCGTTGCTGCAGACCACGACCTTCGCTCCAGCCACCAATCCTGCGGCGAGGGACTTGTCATGGCTATTGCGGGCTCCGATCATTCTTCGATAGCCCAGGTTCTCCCGATTCGAGATGGAGACGGTTCCGAAAAACCTGTCGCCTCCATGGCTCAAAAGGCAGCTCGAGTTATGCACCCGATAGCCTCGTTTTTCCAGTTGGTCCTCCACCGAATCCATCAGTCGCGAATGCGGCAGGGGACACCAACTCAAGGTCGGTTTCGGCGTGGGAATCTGGCACAGCCTGCCTCTGTCCACGCTGAAGGGTTTTGTATCTTCGTTTTGATTCAATAGGGAAACCATTTTTTCTTTTCTCCTTCGTTTTGTTTTTGTTGTGATTTGTTCGTCCTCCAAAGTCCTTTCGGAAGTCTCCATTCTCGGGTTAGCCAAAAGACTCCCGCGAACGAGACGGCCGCCAGAATCAACTTCGTCGCGATCGGCTCCAGAAGGAGGACCAGCGACGCCGAAGAGGCGGCGAGCAGGAGGGCGAGTTTCGGTATTCCTTTCAGGGTTTTCATTTTCTCGATGGAACCAGCAGCCGAAAGACGAACGCCAGTCCCAGTATCGATATTGCCGCCACGCCGAAAGGCCTGAAGGCGTCTCGGGCGACCTCGGCCACCTCGCTCGGCCCGATCATCGTTCCTACGGCGAATGCGGTCGCGACGAAGAGCAGGAGACGGATCATCCTCCGCCTCCCTTCCTCCAGCATATGGCCACCGCCCAGAGGAACGAGGAAGCCACCGCAGACAGGCCGAGGTACTTCGCCGCCGTCACGATTGGACCGAAGTCGAAACTGGGAGGAGAACCCTCCTGACAGCCCGCCAGAGCCGTCAGGACGAAGAGCGAGAGACATATCCTCATTGCCTTCCTCCCGCTCTTCCGTTCGCCTTGGGATGCCTTCCCCAGCGGTCGAGCACCTGTCCGATCACTTCGGATACCTGAGACTTCCCCAGGTCGCTCATAGGTCTCCCGTGAAGCTCTTCGGAGAGATCGTCCACAACCCGAAGGTCGAGTCCGTTTCTCTCGATCACCGATACGATGAGACCTCGTTGCCTCACGGTACAGTTCCACTTGTCGGGATCGGTCGCTCCGCCGTTGACCTTTACTTGTGTTTTTTGGACTTGATCGGTTCCGTTTTCTCCCTTGTCTTCGTTCGAGACGAACCCCGAATGAACGATTTGAGAATCAACGGATTGCTGAAGAAGCGAATACGCCTTCTCCACCTCCCCCCGAACCTCGTCCAGGTTGGCGACTTCGGCCTTCAGACCGATGCCGAGCGAATGACTCGAATAGTTGGGCAAGCCCAATTTCTTCGAGTAAGTTATGTCAAGTAGCACGGCCATTTTGCAGCTACCTCCTTTCGTTGTCGTTTGGACGGAATTCATGGACGCGAAAAAGCCCGACTCCTCCGTCGAGGGAAGCCGGGCGTCGCGGACCGAGAGCTACGTCGCCTCAGTCAAAGACATATAACGCAAAACGACCTTAAATTGCGCATTCAGGCGGTTTTTCGACCCATTATCCCCACTTTTCGGCGAAAAAAATGAATTTCGACCAAGTTGAAATACTGAACTGCAAGTACGATCGTGAAGGCAAAATCGACGGAGAGTCGTCGGAAGGTACATAACACAAAAAAGAAAGGTAATTTCATTATGCCGATTCCACTTATCATATGGGCTGCTGGCGCAATTCTGGCAGCTGGCGGCGTCGCCCTCGCTGTCTCGAACTCTAGAAACAATTCCGGGGGAGATGATGGCGATGGCGGGAACGATGATGGCGATGGCGGGAACGATGAAACGGGTAGCTTGGAAGAGCGACTCGAGCGAAATTGCCGGAAGCATTCCAAGAACGACTGTTTCTATTTCGACAGGTACGTCCCATTTAGGCATAACCAAGGAGAGAATACTGATCCCCACTCCGAAAAAATACTGGAACTCAAGAAAAAGGATCAATCGGCGATCGATGATTTCGTCGAGAGATTCAGGTTCCTCAAAGGGCTGGACGGCCCGGGTACGGTTAGTTGTTCAGAAGCTGTGCATAGTTACATTCTAAGGCGTGCATCCGGGTGTCTCTACGATCATGCAATACCGGCTCAAGGACGGCGTCGGTTATATCATCCTGCAGAACGGAGAACCCAAGAACGGGAAATTCGAGCAAGCCCTTGGCCAACGACTAATGAAATTTTCCGACTGCAATTAAAGAGAACTGACTCAAAAAAACAGTTCCATCTAGTTTAAAGATTCAAATAAACGGTTATCGCCCTTGACTGAATGTTAAACTATTCAGCATAAAGATTTCTGAAATGGCAGTATGCGTAAGACGAAACTACCGTAAAGAACGTCTGTTCGCGGTTGGGTTGATCTTTGTTCTGTTGGGGAAGGCGATCATTGCCATGGTAGCAAAGGGAAACCAGGCGGACTTCACTGAATTGGACAAGCATTTCGAAGGTTCAGTTTTATCGCTGATGCAAAAGTATTGTTTGGATTGTCATTCGACTAAAAGACAAAAGGGCGAATTGGATCTGGAGCAGTTTGCAAAACTGACGGATGTCAGGAGGGCACCCAAGCTTTGGGTGAAGGTAGTGGAGATGATGACGGATGAGGAGATGCCACCAAAGAAGAAACCGCAGCTCTCTGCTGTAGAGCGCAAAGTGTTTCTAGCGTGGGTAGAGAATTACCTGAATGCTGAGGCACTGGCCAATGAGGGCGATCCGGGCCGAGTGGTGCTGAGACGATTGAGTAATGCGGAATACACCTACACGATTCAGGATTTAACAGGGGTGGCGTTGGAACCGACAAAGGAGTTTCCGGTGGACGGTGCGGCTGGAGAGGGCTTCATGAATGTGGGCGATGCGATGGTGATGTCGCCGGCGCTCGTGCAAAAGTATCTCGATGCTGCCAAGGAAGTGGCTACTCACGCCGTAATGACGCATGACGGCATTCGTTTTTCACTCGGTCGGTCGCGGCGGGATTGGGCTGATGAGTTGATTTATGAAATCCGCTCGATTTATAACCGGCATACTTCGGGCACGGGTGCCACGGACAAAGTGTACGCGTGGGATCCCAATGCGCTCGATCGTGCCATGAACACCTCGGGACGGGTGAATCTTACGCCCTACTTCCAGGCACTGGTGGACCATCGCGAGCGATTGCTGAAAAACCCCGAAACTGCAGAGGTGGTGGCTCGGGAGGAAAAGTTGAATACGAAGTATTTCCAAAAACTGACTGAGCTGCTGACGCAGAAGGAAAATCCCTCGCTCCTATTGGGACAGTTGCGGGCTGAATTGCACGGGGCCAATCCGGCGGACGTACCGGGCATTGCTGGCGACGTGACTCAATGGCAAGGACGCCTATGGAGTTTCGGCAAGGTAGGCCAGATTGGCCGCGAGGGCCGGGCGAGTGCTTGGATGAACCCAGTTGATTCGTTGACATCTTCGTATGAATTGAAACTTAAACTTCCCGCGAATGCAAAGGGCGAGATCAGCGTATTCCTAGCTACGGGCGACGCGGGCGACGGGGGAACGAATGACTTCGTACGCTGGAGCAAACCACGGTTGGTGCTTAAGGATCAGCCGACCATCCCCCTTGCGACAGCGAATGGGCTCCTGGCTCGCATGTCCACCCTACGGCGCAATGAACTAGCCCGGACGGACAAATATCTTGCCGTCATTGCCGAGGCGAGAGTACAGGGCCAGTCGATCGAAACCTTTGCACGCGGACGCGGTTTGAACGGAAAGGTATTGGATAACTGGGTGGATGCGGTTCAACTGGCCCAGTTCGCCGTGCCCAAGGCGACGGGACATTACCCCGGAAAGATAGACAAGGTGGGCGGTTACGACGACATCCGGGGCTGGGGACTGCCTGCCACACCGAGCCTTATAGCCAACAAATCAACGGAGACGATTCGGTTCGGCACGCTCACTGTACCTGGTCGTAGCGTGAACATGCACCCTTCGCCGAGCTTGGAGGCTGTCATTTATTGGCAAAGCCCGATGGAAGGAAAGATAAAGCTAAAGGGATATTTTGCAGATTCGGATAGTGTCGGTGGCAACGGGGCGGCTTGGCGCGTTGAGTTGCTCGGCGACGCGAACACGGGCACAATAGCTCAAGGCGAGTTTGACAACGGTAAGAGCGGGAGGTTCATACCCGAACAGGAATACAATATCCAACGAGGGGATTTGCTCAAGCTCGTGGTCAACGCGCGCAACCGTAATCACGGTTATGACACCACGGAAGTGGCACTAATCATCACTGAGCAGGGCGGCAAAAAGCGCGAATGGGACTTGGCAAAGGAGGTAGTCGATCGCGTACAAGAGAGCAATCCGTTAGCCGACTTGTTTGGCAACTCGAAGGTGTGGCATTTTTGTTCATCGACCGAAGAATTGACTACCCAAGCCACCGTACCTGCCGGTTCGACTCTCGCCAAATGGCGCCTAGCCGTGATCAACCGAAAGCCTGCGGCGGAAATTGAAAAGTTGGCTGCAGCCGTGCAACGCGTCTTCGCGCCAAAGGTGGGGGGCGTCACCGGTGCGGACGAAGCCCTACGCAAACAGTATACGGACTCAAAAGGTCCATTGAAGTGGCTGCATTTGGCTCTGAATGGCAAGATATTGGAAGACATCGAAGCCAAGGCACCGGCAATACTGGAATATAAGCTGCCCGGCGAACTAGTGGCTGGTGCCGAGGTGGTGGTGAATGCAGCGCTGCATCCGGAAAGGGGTCGCAACGGCACGGCCCAGTTTTTGGTTTCCCTTATCCCGCCGGACGCCAAGGCATTTCTTGGCCAGCCAATGGTCACAGGCGCGGATGCAGGGAAAAAAATGCAACAAGCATATGCAGACTTCCGTGAACTGTTTCCGTCTGCAATGTGCCACGCGCAAATTGTGCCAGTCGATGAAGTCGTTACAATGATCCTCTACCATCGCGAGGACGAACCCCTGAAACGACTGATGCTGAGCGAGGACGAAGCGGACGAACTGGACCGGCTTTGGGACGAACTGTACTTCGTGTCGCAGGAACCGCTGCTTCGAGTGGTGAGCCACGAGCAACTGTATGAATTCGCCACACAGGATCGGAAGGATCTGCTGTCGCCATTGGAGTCGCTGCGTATTTCGATTAGTAAAGAGGCCGAAGCGTTCCGTGAGCATCTGAAAAAAACTGAACCTATTCACTTCGCGGCGATACTGGATTTGGCTGAGCGCGCTTGGAGAAGACCACTGACCGACACCGACAGAAAGGATTTGCACGAGCTATATAAGACTCTGCGCTCGAAGGAACTGACGCACGAACGGGCTATCCGCTTAACGCTTGCACGTGTATTGACCTCACCTGATTTTTTGTACCGCTTGGAAAAGCCGGGGCAAAAAAAGGTAGGTAGGAAATGGGAGCAGGTAAGTAATTTGGAGTTGGCCAATCGGCTTAGCTATTTCCTTTGGTCCTCGATGCCGGATGACGAACTGATGCAGCTCATGAGCGTAAAGAAATCGGTGAATGACAATTTAATTGCTGGACAGGTTAAACGAATGCTTCGCGATCCGCGAATCAGGCGATTGGCGGTGGAGTTTGCATGCCAATGGCTGGACATTCGTGAATTCAATCTGGATGACGGCAAGAACGAGAGGCTTTATCCGCAGTTTGTGAACCTGCGCGGCTATATGTACGAGGAGTCGGTACGGTTTTTCGAGGAACTTTTCCGCAATGATCACTCAATCCTCGATCTACTAGATGCTGACCATGCGTTTCTCAATGAATCGCTGGCCAAGCACTACGGTATCCGGGGCGTGAGCGGTCCCCAGTGGCGACGGGTGGCAGGGACGCGCGCCTTAGGCCGTGGCGGCATCCTCGGCATGGGCACAGTGCTGGCAAAACAATCTGGAGCCTCCCGTACAAGCCCGATTCTCAGAGGGAACTGGGTCTCGGAAACACTTTTGGGCGAACGCTTGCCCAAACCACCGGCGAATGTCCCGGATCTCCCCGAGACCGTGCCGGAGGGATTGACGGCAAGGCAGTTGATTGAAAAACACAGTAGCGAGGCAGCGTGCGCAAAGTGTCATGCCAAGATCGACCCATACGGATTCGCCTTGGAACAGTACGATGCGATTGGTCGGTTGCGCTCGAAAACTGTGGACACAAAAACGAAACTTATGGATGGCAATTCCATTGAAGGTCTGACTGGATTACGGGAATATCTGCTAAATGAAAGACGAGAAGATGTGGTGCGTCAGTTCTGCAAAAAACTTTTGGGATACGCCTTGGGCCGGGAGGTGGGATTGTCGGACAAGCCCCTATTGGATTCTATGAGTGAACAGCTGGCAAAGAACGATTTCCGCTTCAGTATAGCGGTGGAGACAATTATCAAAAGCGAGCAGTTTCGGAGTATTCGCAATGTGGCGGCAAAAGAAAATTGAAATAACCAGAAACCATTTTATTCTAACAAACAACAGATAAAGGAAACATGACGAAACACGAGATTTCCAGAAGAAAAATGTTATGTGGATTGGGCGTAACGATGGCACTACCTTGGATGGAAAGCACACGAGTCTGGGGCGATGTTTCCAAAAGCACCAAGAAAGCCAGCGAGGCACCAACTCGCATGGCTATTCTCTTCGCCGGGTGCGGTTTCCACAAACACGAGTGGTGGGCCAAAGGCCAAGGCAAGGGCATGCAACTTGGCAAAGTCCTAGCTCCGCTAAGTGATTTCCGTGACAAGATGATTTTCATCCGCGGTCTCTACAACAAAGAGGCGCTGAAAGGGAACATCCACAGTTCGCAAACTGGAAACCTGCTTTCGGGTGCCCCTCTGGCCTCTGGTGGACGCATTCAATCGGGCACCAGCGTGGACCAGTACGTAGCGCAACGCATTGGCCGCCAGAACAAGGTACCCAGCCTCGTTTTGGGCTGCGAAAAAGCCAACCCCGGTGTCCACAAGAATTACTCACTGCTGTATAGCTCGCATATCTCGTGGAGCAGTCCCAACACGCCCACTCCACTGGAAGTGTACCCGGCACTGGCGTTTGACCGTTTGTTTAAAAACAAAGCTCAGGTTGGTGACCAAAGCGTACTCGATGCGGTATTGGAGGATGCCAAGGACTTGCGACGCAACATCAGTCGACTCGACCAACAGAAACTGGATGAATACCTCAACTCCGTACGTGAAGTGGAGCAGCGTATTGAAAGCGCCGGAAAACGCGGTGAAGTCCAGGGTTGGAGACCAACGCTCACCAAGCCCGACATGTCGCGACCCAAGGACGGTTATCCGCAGGATATCGTGGAGCACATGCGTCTGATGTGCGACATACTGGTACTCGCCTTTCAGACTGATACCACGCGCATCTGCACCCTGAAGCTCAACAACGACCACGGCACCCTGCGCTTCCCTCACATTGGCGTGGACTACATGATACATCACCTTCTGTCGCACAACGACAGCGATGATTGGCTTAAGGTGAATCAGTTCTTCCTCAAGCAAATGGCCTATATCGCTCGTAGGCTAGACGGCATACAGGAAGGCGAGCGCACCTTGCTGGACAACACCATGTTAATGCTTTGCTCGAGCATGCTCACCGGTCACCACGATGCATCGCAACTGCCGGTCGTGATGCTTGGGGGTGGGGGTGGCCGCATCAAAGGCGGTCAAAACATTGACTATCTGGGGAAATCCGATCGTCAAATGAGCCGACTCTTTCTCAGCATGATGGACAAGATGGACATCCGCCCAGAGATCTTTGGCGACGCCGACAAACCTTTGCAAGAAATCTAGTCAGCGGGCTCGATTGTCGGTTCGTGAAATGATGAGGATCTATTTCCAAAAGCTGATTACGACTCGATTTGGTATTTTCAGCACCAATCTCGAGATGAGCTTAGCGATAATGCTATTTTGTATTTCGACTCCATACCGTTGAAGATTGACCCCTTGATCAGTATTCTTTAGTAAATTGAATCATTACCTTTTCGGGTCGGTAGCTCAATCGGTAGAGCAGTGGCCTTTTAAGCCATTGCCCTATAGGATTAAACACTTTTAGATTTATCTACAAATCGAGCCTATCCCAGATAATAATTGGGGAATAAACATAAATCGGGCACGCACTGCATTTAACTATATTACACTATTTTATTGGCAACATACTGGCAATGGGCTTCATCTCAACCTTGCAATTGGCAATAAACTGGCAATGGAATGATGTTGCAAATCGACTCCCCAGACTCAACAAGAACCACCTTTGATGGTTAATCTTTGAGGCTATGTGCATCGTGACTTTTCAGTCCTTGTCGATGCCGTAAACAAGTTACCTGAAATAGCGGCCTAAATAACCCCAAACCCCATGTGCCATTTTGTCGCAAAAAAGCGAATAGGCAATGCAATTAGGAGGGATCATATTGAGGCTCATATTAAAACCCCTCCCCTGAAACAGCCTCATCTGAAGCCATATTGGTCTCATATTGGAGGTCGGTGGGGTGATCAGATCTGATATGAGCTTCTTAGCCGAGGTGTCTAGTGGATTATTCAAACATGATCAGACTCAAACGCTTAATCCCAGCAAGGCAGAAGCATAGTCCCGGAAATTGCCTTTTCCCTCCTTGTTGAAGCTCTTATTCAATGGGTCGGACGCGCAGTGGGTAGCTCAAAATTCAAAGACTGGGCTAAGGAAAATGACTGCGTCCTCAATGAAAAACATTTTCGGGAATTGCTCGAAGGACTAGCCCGCAAAGCCGACTACAAGG
>JABHOU010000143.1 GCA_018695085.1 Opitutia bacterium
CGAATCAACGAAAAGGGCAGTGAAGTGGGAGAAGTCAAAAGATTTGTACTCCGCATGATCGGTGGAAAGTAGAATAAGGTCGTAGGCATCAGTGATTGCGACCGACTGTTTGCCCGCCAAATTAGAATGCTCTCGGGTTTTCGGAATCACGGGAACAAAAGGATCATGGTATTCGACTTCGGCACCCTTTGCCATTAGCTGTTCGATAAGGGCAAAGGAGGGGGATTCCCTACAATCGTCAACATTCGCCTTATAGGCCAGACCAAGTAAAAGAACTTTGGCTCCGTTGACTGCCTTCCCCTCATCATTAAGAGCATCGGAAACCTTGGATAGTACATAGTCTGGCATGGCGGTATTTATCTCACCCGCCAACTCGATGAAGCGGGTGTGCTTGCCATATTCACGAGCTTTCCAAGTCAAATAGAAGGGGTCTATCGGAATACAATGTCCACCCAGACCAGGCCCGGGACGAAAGGCCATAAACCCAAAAGGCTTGGTCGCAGCAGCATCAATGACCTCGTGTACGTCGATGCCCATGGCCTCGTATACCACCTTGAGTTCGTTGACTAGCGCGATATTGACGCTACGAAAGATGTTTTCCAAGAGCTTGGTCGCCTCCGCTACCCGACAAGAGGAAGCCCTATGAATTTTATCAATCGCTTGGGAGTAGAGAGCTTCGCCAAGATCACCGCAGGCTTGAGTGTACCCCCCAACGACCTTAGGAATAGTTTTGACACTGGCATTTTCCCGACCAGGATCCTCCCGTTCGGGCGAGTAAGCAAGGTGGAAATCAACCCCCGCTTTCATTCCAGAGCCTTCCTCCAGTACAATTCGTAATTTGTCCTCGGTCGTGCCAGGGTAAGTGGTGGACTCAAGGGTCACAAGCACGCCCTTAATGAGGTGGGGCGCCAAGGACTCGGCAGTATCAAGTACATAGGAAAGGTCAGGCTCGCGGTACTCGTTAAGCGGTGTAGGCACGCAAATGAGTATGGCCTCGACATCGGATATACGGGAAGAATCCGTGGTTGCCTCAAAACGCCCTTCATTGACTTGCTCGGCAATGCTTTCGGAGGAAAAGTGCTTGAGATAAGACTTGCCCGAGTTAATGGCTTCGACCTTAGAGCAATCAAGGTCAAGTCCGAGAACGGATACTCCTGATCGAGCGAATTGGAGGGATAAGGGGAGCCCTACGTAACCAAGCCCAACCACCGAGATTTTGGAAAATTGCTTAGGCATGGGATGTATTGGTTTTTTCTTTGCCGGAAGATTTCAGTTTTTCTATGAATTGGAGGAAGAACACGGCAAAGATCCCCAGGAATCCTCCACCGACACCACCGAGAAAAACGATCAATTTGCGCTTAGGCTTTTCACGCGTTTCAGGTGCAACGGCCGGATCGATCACCTCGAGAGCAAAGTCCTCGTTTACATTGGCCAACATGGCTTTCTGCTTCTCAGATTCAAGCAAGTTGTAAAGGACTTCTCGCATGTCATTGAGGGAGGTCTTGGCCAGTTCCTCTTCAAGATAGCCGACACGCTTCTGGGAATCCTGAATAGCTTGCTCCCGAAGTTGCTCGTTCAATTGCTTCACAAGATCATTAGCACATTGGGCGGCAATTTCAGGATCACTCCATGAGATAGAAAGGGTTATTAATCCAGTTTCCATGTCATTACCAATCGTAATTGCACCTTTTAAGACACTGTAACCATCATTGGGGCTTGGTTCCTCTTGGTCTGTCTCTAGTACCCAAACTTGTTTTTCCGAATTCCATAAATCCTCGAAAAGAACAGGGAGCAATTTATTGTTATTAACAAAAAGGGTTAAAAATTTTCGGGATTCTAGTGTGGCAATCACTTGCCCGGTATTGGAATCGCTAGATATCGGAATTCCCGCCATAGCAGCAAAACCTCCAAATTGACTGAATGCGGAAGATGGACTAGTTTTTTTCTCTTGAACGGGAGCAAGCAAGGTCTTCGCCACAAATACCTCAGGAGAAAGCAAGCCGTAAGTCACTGCCAAACCAGTAGAGATAACTGTTATGGCAACTATCAATTTCCATGATTGCAGGAGAGTGCGGATCAATTCAAGCAGATCAATATCATCCTGTTCTATCGAGGGACCGGGGTCGACCACGACGTAATTGGTCGCCGAATTTTTATCTTCATTCATATTTAAATAAGCTACCGCCCTTGGCCGCTCGGGCAATCCCGAAGCCAATCGATTGAGGCGTCATACACGCCATAAAACTGAATTCTATCTTTTATGGGAACGTTCGGTCTTCCCCGCGATCAACTTTACCAAGGGCAATAATTTGCCCACCTGCCGGTGCCAACCAGCTAAAATATTCGTCCGTCTCCGACCTCGTTCAGCGGAATTTCCCTCTTCCGTTGCATCGACTAATGCTTGCAAATGACTTAAACGAGCTTTCCCTTTTTCCAGATGAGGTTCCGCCTGCTCCTTTAAAAAGCCAGAAACCAGTTTGCGAAGACGAATCTCCGCCACGAAATGTTCCTTGCGCTGACCGGGAAGGAATTGACTGTTCACCGCACCCAAATGGCGTAGAGATCTAAGACCCTGACTAGCAGAACCCTTGCTCACGGACAAGAGTTCCGTGATTTCATCCATGGCCAAGGGTTCGTCGCGACAAAAAAGCAACCCGTAGATTTGGCCCAAGGACTTCGGCAACCCCACGGACAGGGCTGCGTTCAGGAACAAGTCAATGACGGCAATTTCCCATTCG
>JABHOU010000093.1 GCA_018695085.1 Opitutia bacterium
CGGCTTAAAGGCGACTTGCCGGTGATCGAAATTCCCATTGAAAAAAACATCGTTGAAACGGCGCGACATCATCCGCCCTTTCGTGTTGATTCGAATGGGAATTTATGGCAAAAAACAAAATTCCATATCGCGGGGGTGTAACTCAGTTGGTAGAGTAGCGGACTCTTAATCCGTTTGTCCGGGGTTCGAACCCCCGCGCCCCTACGATGTAGTCTGCAAAATGATGCCGTCCATGATGTGGCGAGCGTCCAGACGTGATTCATCGTGATCGAGGTAGAGCCCAGCACGGTGCCGTTTATGTAGACGCCAAGAAGACCAAGAAAGGTTGCACATTATAGCCAAAGGAAACATCAAGTTGGTATGGCAAAAGCAAGAACGATCATTCTTTTGGCGGCAACCGTGGTTTCGGGATTGCTCCTGCATGGCAATGGCAACGCAAAGGAGATTGAGCATCCCGTCGTGGCGACGTTCTCGATCGTGGCTAGGGACCCCGCCACGGGTGAACTAGGCATTGCCGTGCAATCCAAGTTCGTCGCAGTAGGGAGCGTCGTGCCGTGGGCCAAGGCGGGCGTGGGAGCCATAGCCACGCAGTCGTGGGCGAACACCCGGTACGGCCCGGTTGGACTGGAGTTGTTGGAACGTGGAGTATACCCCGAGAAAGTAATCGAGATCATGACCGAAGCCGACGGTAATCGTGAGAACCGGCAGGTAGGCATTGTTTCCGCAGACGGCAACGCCTCTACCTTCACCGGCAAGAAATGCCTGTCTTGGGCAGGAGGAAAAACGGGGAAGGACTATGCTGCGCAGGGAAACATCCTAACCGGGCCCGAGGTCGTCGATGCGATGGCAGAAAGCTTCGAAAAGACCGAGGGTGAATTGGCCGAACGCTTGATCGCCGCCTTGCGGGCCGGCCAAAAGGCGGGAGGCGACAAGCGCGGCAGGCAGTCCGCCGCCCTTCTCATCGTGCGTGAGGGTTGGGGCTACTCCGGCTTGAACGATCGATACCGCGACCTCCGCGTGGACGACCACCCACACCCCATCGAGGAACTGGAACGCGTTCTCCGCATTCACAAGAAAATCTTTCCGCCACCCGTCAGGAAAAAATCCCCGAAGAAACAGTAAATCCATTCGCAAGGGTTGCCTTTCGCCCAATCATACTTTTGTACAATCATTCATGACAACGAACTTGCTCGAGCACCGATACGGAGAAAACGTGATCGTCTTCGATTCCCTTCACCTCAACACTTTGCTGACCGAACTGAGCTCCAAAGACACCTTCCAACCGCAGATCAACCGAATCGTTCGGCGACTCTACTCCTCCCTCTTCTCTCTCATCCTCGACCGGGAAAACGGAGACAAAGACGTCACCGTCGACACGCGCATGGCGACCTTCACTCCCAAGGGGACGCTACAAACCAAAGTCCTCGACGACCAAGCCCGCTGGGTGATCGTCGACCTCGCCCGAGCCGGGATGATCCCGTCCGAGGTCTGCTTCGACGAGGCCAACGAAGTCCTCGACCCAACCAGATCTCGCATCGATCACGTCTTCATCAACCGCAAGGTGGATGAGAACGAACGAGTGGTAGGCACCGACGTCTCGGGCAACAAGATCGGCGGCGACGTAGAGGACGCCTTGCTTCTGTTTCCGGACCCGATGGGAGCCACGGGTTCATCCATAGCCGACGCCATCGGCATCTATCGCGATCAAGTGGAGGGGACGCCACGCAAGGTGATTTGCGCTCACTTGATAATCACGCCCGAATACCTCCGACGCATCACCACGGACTTCCCCGACGTCGCCGTCTACGCCTTGCGCGTGGATCGCGGTCTGAGCGAGGAGGAGGTACTGGCGGCCATCCCCGGAGAACGATGGGACGAGGAGAAGGGTCTGAACGAGCGCCACTACATCGTGCCCGGCGCGGGCGGCTTGGGAGAGATCATCAACAACTCCTTCGTGTAGCAGAAGCCTTCCCTGACCGAGCCGAACCACACCTCCGAAACGCCGCGTGCTCTACTCCTTTCTGGACCTCGCGTTTCTTGTTGGGCATTCGGCCCTGATCGCCTTCAACCTATTCGGTTGGATCTGGCCAAAGACCCGCCGCCTGCATCTGCTGAGCATCCTCCTGACCGCCGCGAGTTGGGTTGCGCTCGCACCTTGGTTCGGACTCGGCTACTGCCCTTGCACCGACTGGCACTGGCAAGCCAAGGAAGCCCTCGGACAGACCGACTTGCCGAACAATTACCTCACTTACCTCTTCGACACTTGGTTCGGCATGGAAATCATGGACGCCACCGCCGAACGCCTCGCCTACCTCTGCCTAACCCCGGCTCTGACCGCATCGCTCGCCCTAAACCTACGGGACCGTCGCAAGCGGACTGAGAACTCGGACTAACGGACGACCCGAGAAAATTTCCCACCGAAACAAGAAACCGCTCGTCCACAGTTTGCGACTCCGAATGGTTACAAAATCATCGCATTTTTATAATGGCGCAAGGCAAGCTGTTCGTGGCATAATTTGACAAATGAACGCAGAGGAACTGTTGGCCACCCTAACCGACCTGAAGGCAAACAGGCGTTCCTCCTCGGAGGTGGATTCGATCCTCTCCCCTTTTCGAGACAAATCCTTCCGCCTACAATTTTCCTTCGGCTCTTCCAGTCGAACGTTCGGGAACCGCTTCGACAAGGCGTTTGAAAACGGCTACACGGTGATCGGGAAGCTCGCGGGGGAACTGGAGGTCGCCATCCTCTTCGAACCGGATTCCAACACCTTGGTGGAAGGACTGACTCCCGGAGAATCGCTGACCTTCGAAGTGAGCTTGCTGGACTTCGACGGTCTCTACCAACGCCCCATCCTCGGTCGATTCCCGACGGAGAGATTCGCCTCCGAAGCCGAAATCGAACCTGAATTACCCGAGGAGCCTTACCAGCAGGGAACCATCGAAACCGCTACGGCAATCAAATCGACACAACCCGTATCCACAACGAGGACGGAACCGATTCCCGCTACCCCAAGTGGCGAATCCAAGGTTCACAAAACTGCAAAACCTTCTTCCCACTACCCTTCGCGCTTCAACCTCGAGGACGCAAGAAAGTCCACCGAAGAATCTGCCCACAAAGACACCCGCACGCCAAGCGGGACGAAAATCCTTTTCCCCATAATCGGCATCGCCGCGGTCATCCTCTCCACATGGGGATGGTCGAACGAATATCCATTCATTCACCCTCCCTTCGGCATGGACCACTGGGTCTTGTGGTCCTTTGTGACGTTCCCATTGGCCTTGGGCTTGCCCTGCTTGGCAAACCGATCCTGGCTTGCATTGTTCTTGGCTCTGGTCGCATTCACTTTTGACATAGAGGCTACCTCAACAGACGATTGGGACGATCACGAAACGAGCACCGGGGAGATGGTGGAAGATACGGGACAAGCGGGAATTTCTTCACCGGAAGAAGCCAAGGAAGAATTAGAAACGGTGCAAGAAAGCCCAGTCGAGTGGTTGTACGACTCCGGCATGCTCCTGCAAGCAGGTTCCCTGCTTTTGCTCAGTTTCGGCCTTGCATCCTCGAGATCCATCGGAGGGATATTAGTCAAGCTGCTCGCAAAAGTAGCATCCACAATGTTCGGTGTCCTAAGTTTGCTGAGATTCACCGAAAACGACTTAAATTGGACCAGTTTCGACAACTTCATGAGCCACCAAGCAACCTTTTTCTTTGCAGGTGTCGTATCTTGCTGCATGGCAATCATATTAAAGGAAAAAGCCGATCGGGACAATGTCTCCCAATAACTCGCCAATGTGAGAGACAGCTAAGCCTCGGGTAATCGTCCCCTGTACCGGGACGCCCACTTCGCGACGGGGGTTTCCTTCCCGTCCTTGCAGTCGATCAAATACAGTTCGCCGTCAACGACTCCATAGATCGCCATCTGATCGAACCTTCGCCCAAGCTCAAGACCGACTTCGCCATCGCACTTCACCAAGTAACCTGGTTCACGATGAGAACCGTCGGGAGAACCACCTGTCATCCGGCAATGGACGAATCCCTTTACTTCCAGAAAGGCCGACAGTTCATGATCCAAGGATTCGTTCCTTTCGGCATCCACGATTTCTCCTCGCGGGTTGCAAGCCGTGACGATCACGAATTCCTCAGGCCAACCAGCAATGGGTTTAACTCCATGAAAAACAGCCTGCAAGAAAGCAGGTCGTTCATCGGCGACAAGATAAGACTCATTCATGATCCTCGGAACATTTCTGTTCCAGTTGGTCGGGCATTTCGTTCTCGGCGAAGACGAAATAC
>JABHOU010000302.1 GCA_018695085.1 Opitutia bacterium
AAAGATGCCACCTCATGACTCTAATCGGAACCTGTCGAAGAAGGAAATCGGTTTGCTCAAGCAATGGATTGCGGAGGGAGCCAAATGGAAAGGGCACTGGACCTTTGAGCCGATCGTTCGTCCCCCTGTGGACGACAAGGAGCGACACCCGATTGATGTTCTCGTCGATTTTCGATTGAACAAACAGAATTTTAAAGCAAACCCCCGAGCCAATTGGGAAACTCTTGTTCGGCGCCTCAAGCTCGACCTCACTGGTCTCCCGCCAACCACAGAACAAATTGAAGCTTTTCTAGCAGATGAAAAGCCAGGGGCATGGGAACTGTTGGTGGATCGCACACTGGGTTCTTCCGCCTACGGCGAGCGCATGGCTTGGGATTGGCTGGAGGCTGCTCGCTATGCCGACACGAATGGTTACCAAGGAGATCGTGAACGTACCATGTGGCCGTGGCGTGACTGGGTGGTTAAGGCATTCAACGATAACCTTCCCTATGACAAGTTCACCATTTGGCAACTTGCCGGTGACCTTTTGCCCGACGCCACTCAGGAACAAATTCTCGCCACTGGGTTCAGCCGCAACCATATGATAAATGGGGAAGGTGGACGTATTGCCGAAGAAAACCGCGTGGAGTACGTCTTCGATATGACGGAGACCATGGGAACCGTTTGGATGGGGCTCACCTTGAACTGCGCTCGTTGTCACGATCACAAGTTCGATCCCTTGCTGCAAAGCGAATATTACGAGTTCAATGCTTTTTTCAACCAGACTCCGGCTAACGGTGGGGGAGGGGATCCCTTTACAAAACCAGTGCTGCAGGCAGGTTCCACGACTCAAAATGAAGAATTGCTCAAGTTGCGAAAGCAAATCTTCGCTTTGGAGAAGGACATTGATAGGCGCCATGGGAAACAAGGCGTAGTTCAAGCGAAATGGGAGGCGAAGATTCTTGAAGACAAGTCCGCGATCGATTGGCAACGCTTGCTTCCGAAGGAAGCCAAGGCCGACAAGCAAACCCTTCAAATCCTGCAAAGCGGATTGGTCTATGCTTCGGGTGAAAATCCAGACAAGGACGAATACAAAGTGGTTTACCCCTTGGACGGAGGTAAAATCACCGGGTTCAAGCTTGAGGCTGTCCGTCATCCAAAAATGACGCATGGCGGTCTTGCTCGTTCCGACAGCGGCAACTTTGTACTCACCGATCTTCAGTTCAATCTAAGGAAATCCGCCGTGGACAAGCTTGTTCCACTGGAGGTCGCCAGTGCTTCCGCCACCTTCGAGCAAGGGCCGCTCAAGGTGATTAACACCTTCGACAACAACCCGTCCTCCGGATGGGCGGTCTGGGCGGGCAAGCCCATCGATCGAGACCATGCGGCCGCCTTTCGCCTGAAGAAAAGCATCGAGGTGCCCAAGGAAGCCGAATTGGAGGTCACCTTGAAATTCAATTCGCAGCACAAGCATCATAACCTTGGTCACTTCCGTCTCTCTTCTACTTCCATTGCAACACCCTCCTTGAAGGGAGACCGAAGCGGCTTGATCGCAGCCCTTCAAACCGCCCCCGACCAAAGGAATGCTTCTGACAAAAAGATTATTCAGGAGGCATTTGCGGCACAGGATGATAGTTTGTCCGGCTTGCGGAAAAGGCAGAGGGAACTTGAAGCGAAGGTGAAGAAAGTCCAAGGCAATTTCCCGAAAGTCATGGTTATGGCCGACATGTCAAAACCTCGACAAACCTTCATACTCGAAAGAGGTCTCTACAACCAACGTGGCAAACCTGTCACTGCTGCCGTGCCGTCTTGGTTGCCTCCTTTGCCTAAGACGGAAAACCCCAACCGCTTGGACTTGGCTCGTTGGCTAATGGACCCAAATCATCCGCTCACTGCCCGCGTCACAGTGAACCGTTTATGGCAAATGCTCTTCGGGGTGGGTTTGGTCAAGACGACGGAAAATTTCGGGGTGCAGACGGAATATCCCCGACATCCCGAATTACTTGAATGGTTGGCCGCCGAATTCATGCAATCCGGTTGGGACGTAAAGGCGTTGATTCGAACCATCGTCACTAGCGAAACCTACCGTCGCAGCTCGAGCATATCATCTTTTGCCGAATACGAACGGGATCCCGAGAATCGCTATTTGGCTCGGGGTTCGCGATTTCGCCTGCCTTCCTGGATGATACGTGATCAAGCACTTGCCGTCTCTGGGTTGCTTAATCCGCAAATGGGTGGAAAGTCGGTTTACAGCTATCAACCCGATGGAATCTGGGCGGAAGCCACCTTTGGAAAGAAGAGATTCCGGCAAGACAGCGGGAAATCTCTTTATCGGCGTAGCTTGTACACATACTGGCGCCGCATCATTGGGCCCACCCTGTTCTTCGACGTGGCCAAGCGCCAAGTGTGCGAAGTTAAACCGTTGCGTACCAACACGCCCATGCATGCCCTAACCGTCATGAATGACGTCACCTACGTGGAGGCAGGTCGAGCCCTGGCCGATATCATTCTTCGTGACGCAAAGAATGACGAAGCGAGATTGCGTTTGGCTGCGAAGAGGGTGCTTGGCCGAAACCCGTCTGCCGAGGAACTAACCGTATTGAAACACAGTTTGGAGCGAGGTGTCGCCAGCTTCACGGAAGATCCGGAAGCCGCTCGTCGATTCCTCTCCCACGGGGATTCGAAGCCTCAATCAGAAGTGTTGCCGGTGACTCGTGCTGCTTGGGCTGCACTCTGCTTGAATTTGCTTAATTTGGATGAAACCCTGAACAAAGAATAACTGTGGACCAAGCTTGGAGAATTCTCGATCCCACTGCCCCGAAAGCCGTTCAGGACAGGCAGCTCGCCATCAACAGGCGCCAGTTCTTTAGCCGGGGAGCCACTGGCATAGGAACCGCCGCTCTAGCCGGTTTACTGGGACGAGAGAGCTTGCTGGCTACACCATCATCCAAGCAAGGAGGAGCTCTTGGCTCTTCTCACCTTCCTGCGAAGGCCAAGCGCGTCATATATCTTTTCCAGAATGGTGCCCCCACCCACGTCGATCTCTTTGATTACAAACCTCTTTTGCACAAGTTGCACGGTACTCCGGTGCCCGAGGAATACCTTGGGGGCAAACGTTTCAGCACCATGACGGGCAACCCCAAGGGGAAACTCATGCTTGAGCCGGTGGAACCTTTTCAGCAACACGGGCACTCGGGGGCTTGGGTGAGCGAATTCATGCCCCACACCGCCAAGGTCGTGGATGACCTTTGTTTCATCAAGAGCATGCACACCGAGGCGGTTAATCATGCCCCCGCCATATCCTTTTTACTCAGTGGTTCGGAAATGCCCGGCCGTCCCACCATGGGGGCATGGCTCAACTACGGACTAGGTGCTTCCTCCGAGGAATTGCCGGGGTTCGTGGTTATGACCTCCATCAGCAAGGGCACTTCCTGCGGGCAGATCTTTTATGATTTCTACTGGGGCTC
>JABHOU010000263.1 GCA_018695085.1 Opitutia bacterium
CCCAAACCGGCAGGAGCGAAAAAGGTGCCGGTGGTCTTGCCCTTCAGGATCAAGGGCAAACGGTCCGGTTTCGTCCCGCTTCCCACAAAAACTGCGCAACCTGACATCGTGGCTATTTTAGCGGCTTCGATCTTGGTAACCATCCCACCCACTGCGGTTGAGCTTTTCGTGCCTTCTGCCATGGCTTCGATAGCAGGTGTGATTTCAGAGATGAATGGTATGATTTCCCCATCTTCCGGAGAAGTCATTAGTCCAGGTGCGGTTGACAAGATTGCAAGCATCTCCGCCTTGCAGAGAGACGCTAGCAGCGCGGATAGAACATCGTTGTCACCGAAGCGAATTTCCTCATCACTTACGGAGTCGTTCTCATTGATGATTGGAATAGCACCCTGCTCGAGAAGTCGCTGCAAAGTGAGTTCTACGTTTTGAGAACTTTTTCGACTACGAAAGTCTTCGCGAGTGAGAAGCATTTGGGCGATTATAAGGTCTAGTGGTTCCAACGCTTCTCTCCATACGTCCATGAGGAGATTTTGTCCTATTGCGGCGCATGCTCGAAGGGTCGAAAGATCGGAAGGGCGTACGGAAAGACCAAGCTTTGCCATGCCCAAGCCTACTGCGCCCGAACTAACGATGATAACCTCGACGCCTTCTTTGCGAAGGTTTCTTACGGATTCTCCGAGAATTCTAAGTCTATCAGCCTCAATTGCCCCGGGAGTAGGAGACAAGACACCGGTCCCCAGTTTTACGACAAGCCGGGAAACTTTTCCTATGGATGGTTTTTGCGAGTCGGCTGTCATTTGACATTGTTGGCGGTTTTCCGCTTATGGATCTCGCTCGAATATAGTGTTTTCTACTGTTTTTCGGTAAAGTTGTTAGAACAGAAAAGTCACTTCTGGATTCAGGGTTGCCTCAACTCAGCTTCTTTTGCGGAGAGGGAGGTGTTTATGCGAGCAATGGCATCATCGACTTCTTTTTGCACCTCTTTTTCAAGTCGCTTGACTTCATCTTCCGATTGTCCTTCCTTCTGTGCGACCTTGAGTACATCTAGTGCTTCTCTTCTTGCTGCTCTGGCACCTATACGTCCTTGTTCAGCCATGCCTTGAGCCATTTTGCAAAGTTCTTCCCGTCGCTCCCCGCTTAGTTCCGGGATAGGTAGCCGAATAAGCTCGCCAGTGACGACGGGAGAAATTCCGAGATTGGCCTCAATAAGGGCTTTTTCTATTGGGGCTACGCTTGACTTGTCCCATGGCTGTATCTGGATTGTACGCGCATCCGGAGTGGTGATGGCGGCAATGTCTCGAAGTTTCATTGAGCTGCCGTAAACGTCGACCGTGACGTTTTCCGCCATGGAGGTGTTCGCCTTGCCCGTATGAAGGGTGGTGAATTCGTGTAGGGTGTGCTCGCCGGATTTGTTCAGGTCTTCTTGCAATTTGGCTATTGTGGAGTCGGAGTTCATGGCGTTTTAACTTTTAAAGTTTTAGATTCGTATTGAGGGAGATTAGGCTTTCTGTCGCAGGTGGGGGGCGACCGTAAAGAAATTGTCAGTTAACGAGAGTGCCGATTTTTTCACCCGTTACGGCTTGATGGATGGAGTTTTCTTGTTGTAGGTCGAAGACCAAGATAGGCATTTGATTGTCCATGCAAAGGGAAAAAGCTGTCGAATCCATGACCGAAAGTCTTTTTTCAATGCATTCCATATAGCTTAAATGATCAAATTTTACGGCGTCGTCATGCTCGTGAGGATCCTTGTCGTAAATGCCATCCACCTTGGTTGCCTTGAGAATGATGTCGGCGCCGATCTCACTGGCTCTAAGAGCCGCGGTGGTGTCGGTGGAAAAGTACGGGTTGCCCGTCCCCGCTACAAAAATCACGATGCGTCCGCGTTCCAAATGACGCACGGCTCGTCTTTTGATAAACGGTTCGGCTAGTTTTTCCATTGGTATTGCTGTCTGAACTCGCACGACGGCCCCCATTTTCTCAAGACAATCCATCAACGCGAGACCATTGATTACGGTTGCCAACATACCCATGGAATCGCCCGTTGTGCGCTCTATTCCCTTCTTGGCTCCTCTTAGTCCGCGAAATATGTTCCCGCCGCCGACGACCAAGCCCACTTCAGTGCCCAAATCGGCTACGGCTTTGATTTCAGAGCAAACTCGTTCCAGCGATTCAGCGAAGATAGGTTCGCCTTCTTCTCTACTGCCGAGAATTTCTCCGCTGATTTTAAGGATTACCCTTTTGAATTTCGTTTGTCCGTTCTCGCTCATGTTTGACTGTGCTAGTAAGGTCTCCTCTCTTGACTTCGAGGAATCGTTTCGGCAACATTAAAGGGTAAGTTAAGCCTGGTGGTGTAATGGTAGCACAGATGTTTTTGGTACATCTAGTCGGGGTTCGAATCCCTGCCGGGCTGCCATTCGCATATGGGGTATTGCCAGATTCAATATATGCCCTTGGGATGAATTAGCATCGAAACCGCGTCTCGCCGAGACGAATGAAGTCGGTAAACAATACCGAACAGTAGATCGCTTCTTCGATAGATCTAGAATTCGTTTTTCCCGGCCAACCAATATTTCAAGTCGTAGACCCATGAAGGCGAACTTGGTCTAATTGTTCAGCGGAGGTGGAGGTGGAGGAACTGAGAACGGATCGAAATCAGCAGGTGGCGGTGGTGGCGCCGCTGGCGGAGGCGGGGGAGTCCCAAAGGGATCGTTCTGTACGGGTGCCGTGGGAGCGGGAGGAACTGGCAAATCGAAAGGATTAGGTTCATCGACTGGTGTCGCGGGTGGTGCGGGTTCGGGTGCCACTGGTTCAGGTTGTGCAGGAGGCGTATCAAATATATCTTCCAGTGGAATACTTGGCTGAGGTGGAAGTGGTTCCGGCGGTGGCGGATTGGTGATTGGATCTTCTATCTCAGGGACGGTTGCTGTTGTTTCGGGGGCAGGAAGTGGCGGTGCGGGGATCTCCTCGTTCGGGGGTGGCGGTGGCGTGTCAAATGGATCAACCGTACCTGAGTCCGAAGGTGGAGCAGGAGGTGGCAAGTCAGGTGAAAACGGATCGGGGGCACTGGGGACCGGAGGAGGCGTGTCAAATGGATTTACGGTTTCATCAGGCGGCGGAGGAGGTGCAACGGGTGTTGGGGTTCCGGAAAACGGATCTATGCCAGCTGGATTTGGTGGTGAGGGTGGAGGTGGCGGAGTAAAAGGTTCTTTTTCGGGTGCAGTCGGCAAAGTTGGTGGTGGTTCCGGAGCGGGTGGTTCCGGAGCAAAGGGATCAACGGGTGTGGCGGGAGGAGGCAAGTTCGGCTTTGTTTCATTATTGGGAGCGGCGAACGGGTCAAACGTCGGAGGTGCAGGTGTCGGGGGTGGGCTGACTGCACTAGGGAAAGGGGTCGGTGGTGGTGGAGTGGGAAATGTTGGTGGTTCAATTGCAGGAACCGGGGAGGTCGGTTCTTTCGTTTCGCCAGGCGCGGCAAAAGGATCAAAAGTGGGAGGATCGGGCGTCGCCGGAGGTGTCGTCGGTGCGGTTTCCGGTTCAAGTGGTGGTAGAATCGGAGTAGGTTTGGGACTTGGTACGGGTTCGGGTTCTGGTTCCGGTGTTGGACTCGGTGAAGGTTCGGTCGGTTCCGGAGGCGTGGGTACGGGAGGTGCAAAAGGGTCTGGCTTAAGGGAGGGAGGTGCAGGCGGGGTTGTCGAGGAGGGCGCTTCGGGTATCTCCGGAGAAGTTGGTGTTCCCGATGTGGATTCACTTGGCTCTTCCGTAACCGCAGGGGTGGGAGGCGCGATCGAGGGGGGGGTTGGAAGAACTTCCTTCGAACCCTCTATTCCATTTAGCAAGTCTTGGACAGGTTCACCATTGTCGAATCTAATTTCCGAAGTTTTTTTGCCGCTCTCATTCCATTCGGAGCAAATGCCATGCTCTTTGTCATCTTGCCAATTGTAGTCGAATGCTTGCTGTCCGTTTTCAAACCAACCTTTTGCATTCCCCTCTTTTTTGTCTTTAACGAAGCTTGCCACGAGGCGTTGTTTTCCATTCTCGTACCAAACTGTGCGAATGCCGTGCATCTCGTCGCGTTGGTAATAAATGCGGAACTTTGGTTGTCCCGTGGGATACCATTCGGAGGCGGGGCCCTCGCGAAGTCCATGCCGATAAATCGTGGAGGATTTTCGGCGACCATCCTCATGCCATTCGAGTGCTTCACCGTGTGGTTTTTCGTCGCGCAATTCGACAGCGAAAGCCTTGTTCCCATTTGGAAACCATTCCGCCTTAACCCCGTTTAGCTTTCCTTTCCGATAGTTCTCTTCCCGTAACAACTCTCCTGTCATTCTGTATTCTCTGGAAGGACCGTCCCGCTCCCCGTTATAAAAGGAAATTTCGCGGCGTTTACGACCATTGTAGTAGTATTCAGTGGTGAATCCATGTCGCTTTCCTGCATGCCAAGAAGAGATTGATTTTGTAGGGCTCTGCTCGAAAGTCTCGATTGCTCGTCCCGTAAAAACAGGGGATTCCTCCGTGGCATTGCCTTCTCCGCCGACTAGGCGAATATGACCATCGTTCCCTTGGTCGAGCCAGTGGAGCATGACCGTTTGTTCGTCGGTCGTCAGTTGTGTCGAACTTACGCAACCAAAAACTAAGGATAGGAGAGAAATGCAAATGAAGAGATTGAATGGCGATTTCATAGCTTTTTACCCATACTGTCTCCCGCAAGGAAAGGTTGCAAGAGGTTTTTAAGGTTTTGCTTGGCCGATAAAACGCTGAAAATCAGACTTCATTTTGCAACTCAAACTGCTAAATAAGTTTTTGCAGAAAAGGACCTTTTGTTTTTATGGGGGAACCTATGCAGTACTATTACATCGATTCAAATGGGAAGACGGCGGGACCCTTAGGGGAAGAAAAGCTTCGTGAGTTTCATGCAAATGGAGAGATTAAGGATGATACGGAGATTGCCGCAGTCGGTGCGGTCGAATGGACGACTTTTTCCAGTATTCTTTCAGATTCGCTTCAAGTATCGCCTCTTCAGAGTGCACCCTCGTCGCCACCTCCCTTATCCGATTCGGTCTTGCTCCCGCCTTCCGAGGTAACTGGTGACATTGCCGCCGTCCCGGTTGTCTCGACGGGTTCAATCAGTTGCGATGAAATCGATTTCGAAGTGCTCGGTGACGACCTTCAGGTTGTCGAGGTGGAACTGGATCCCGGAGAAACCGTCATTGCCGAGGCCGGTGCCATGAATTATATGGAAGACGGGATTTCCTTTGAGGCCAAGATGGGTGATGGTTCCCGCCCAAATGAAGGACTCTTCGGCAAACTTCTTAGTGCAGGTAAGCGTGTTCTGACAGGTGAATCCATCTTCTTGACCCATTTTACCAATAAGGGATCCGGTAAGAGGCGCGTAGCTTTTGCGGCTCCCTATCCCGGCAAGATTCTAGACCTGAACATGGCCGAACTAGGAAAGGAGGTGTTTTGCCAAAAAGACTCTTTTCTTTGCGCTGCCCATGGTACGGAGGTTTCCATTGCTTTTCAGAAGCGACTTGGTGCAGGTTTCTTCGGTGGAGAAGGCTTTATTCTGCAAAAACTCAAGGGAGACGGCATGGCTTTTTCCCACGCCGGAGGCACTGTTGTAAGAAAGGAGTTGAATGGTCAAACTCTTCGGGTGGACACCGGTTGCATCGTGGCCTTCACGTCGGGTGTTGATTACGACATTCAAATGGCCGGGGGCCTCAAGTCTATGTTTTTTGGCGGAGAAGGCCTTTTTCTCGCTACGCTAAGTGGGCATGGGACCGTTTGGTTGCAAAGTCTTCCGTTTTCTCGCTTGGCGGATCGTATCTTGCAATCGGCTCCGTCGGTTGGCGGCAAGTCCCAAGGAGAAGGTTCCGTTCTTGGTGGCCTCGGCCGTCTCTTGGATGGCGATTAAGCGGAGTTTGCCAACTCAAGGGGTTCTGGGATTGCGACGGACCAGATTGAAGGCCCGCGCTACTCGTTTTCCTTGGCGAAAAATTCCTCCCAAGCTTGTCTCTCCTTCCTTGTGGGTCGGGGCGTAGTTGAGCTCCGACTGAATCTGGGCATCGCTTTGCGATGTTCTCTGGCGGTCGTGTAGTCTTCCTCGGGCGTTAGGTCTTTTAGGTACTCTGCCACGGTTTTAGCTCCTACGCGTTTCTCTACAATTGCGATCACTTGTAAGCTCTTGTTCATCCCGTCTTTCCTCACAGTTATGATGTCACCTGAGGTAACTTCTCGGGAGGGCTTGGCTTTCAGGTCTGCTATCTTTACCTTTCCCGCCTTGCAGGACTCGATGGCCAATGTACGTGTCTTGAACACCCTTGTCGCCCATAACCATTTGTCGATCCGCACCGTACTTCGGGCATCAGTCATTTGTCATCATCCTCTCCTATGAGAGATGGAGATTGGATCGAGGAGGTCATCTTGAAGGCTATTTTAATCGAGATTACCGAGCCATTCTTCAAGTGAATCTCCAATGGCGCTCCGGCCGTGGTCGGGGGAAATACATCTTTTATTTCCTCAGAGTTTATTCCCTGTCGCCGAAGCGAATAGGGTAGGAAGTTGTAAAGCACGGGATGATAATTGTCCAAATCAGGCAAAACCTGATCCCGCTTGGAGAAAACAATGCCCTCCAAAAGAAAACTCAAAGTTCGCTCATCCGTTAATTCCAAACCCTTGGCTATTTTTGCCAAGCTCTTTATTCCGGCGTGTCGAATACCGTTTTCTAGGTCGTTCACAATGGAAGTGGCCACGCCGGACTCCTTTGCCAATTGACCTTGAGTGAAACCCCTGAGCTTCCGCTCTTTTTTTAGTACTATTCCAAAAGCCTTGATTTTTTCTCGAGCCATAACCATCTTACATGGTATAGTCCTCGATTTCGTCAACATTATTCACCTAACTTGTTTACAGCCAACAATTATTTAATTGAGGGAATCAGACTGATTCTTAACAGTCTTCGGATTCCCCACCCTTTTTTAGAGCTTAGCTGCTTGCTGTTTTCGGGCTTTTCGGACCGCAATTTTCGCACCGCCAAGTTGAATCGTGTTTATTTCGATTCATTGCTCTCCGGATGAGGCTTCTCCGTTGGATTGATTCCCAATACCTGCGCTTCAAAAAGGAGGGTTCCATTGGCTTCGGTACTGTTTAAGTCAACGTGAGAGGGAAGTTGAAGGCGCAACCGGAGTGTGGAACCGATCTTTAAATTGATATTTTCTTCGTTGGCGGATGACGTTCCTTCCATCTCCGTTAAAGGTTGCTGGGAATTTAGATTTTTCGGCAAGTTGCCTTTCGCTTTGCCGTTGTCTTCTTCTTTTCCGCCAAAACTGCCGAAATCTCGCGCTGCATCGATAAAATCCGAGAACTGCTCTTTTTTGTTAACGGCTACCCAGACCAAGGTTCCCGCGACAAGTACGATCACGGCAATGAATTTTTTGTTCAAACCCATCCCGATGTCCGGCTTATCGGGTCGCGGTCCATCGATGTCCTCGTCCCATTCTTCCCATTCCTTTTTCTTTCGCCTGCGCTCGATAAAGGAGCCCGAGATAATGGAAAGCTCGTACAATACGTAAAGAGGGATAGTGAGAATACTAAGGCTTACCGGATCTCCGCCAGGGGTGATCAGCGCTGCCGAAATCATGAGAATGACAAATACCATTCGCCGGTTGTTTCTCAGTTTTTCTACTGAAAGAACCCCAATCCAAGTGAGCAGTACGATGATGAGCGGGAATTCGAAGGCAAGACCCACTGCGAAGGTCATCCAGATTACCGTGCTGTAATAGTTGCCTGCTTCCGGTCTGTAGGTGTCGAGTCCGAGTACGTCGAAAGTGAACTCAATGGTAAAGGCCAGTGAGAAGGGCAGGATGATGAAATAGGTCATTGCTGCTCCCGCAATGAATAGTAAAAAGGCCACCACGCAACCGGGCAAGAGCACGGATTTTTCCTTTATGGTCAATCCGGGTATCACGAATCCACCGATGAAATAGAAAATAAAGGGCAAGGATATCCCCAAGCCGCCCAAAAAACATATCTTCATTGCAATGAAAATAGGAGAATAAGAACGGATGACCTGAAGGAGGTGCCGGTTCTGACCGGCTTTGAAATGTGAAAGAATGCGAGTCCTATGGTGCGGGTCGTCTATGCCCCATTCCATTAGCGTCTGTTCGTCAGCGTTTCTTAAAGTACCAAGATCGATGTCCTTGTCGTGGAGAGGTTCGATATATTGCTCGAGGCCGATCCCTTGAAGGTCGACGTCGATTTCTCCAAAGTCGTCCACGGCCGTGACCAATGGTTGCTGTAGAATCTGGACTGATTCGTCAATGAATACGGCAACCCCTAAGCATCCCACGATAAAAGCAACGGCACACTTAAAAATAACCCATCGCAAATCTTCGAGGTGTTCAAGGAAGTGCATCTGGTTGGGGTCCGGCTTCTTTTTCTCTTTTGGTTTGAGTGCCCCCAGCAAGCCGTCATCGCGGAAACGCTCCGCAAAGCTTTTCGGTTTTTGTTCTTCAACTGGTTCTGGGTCGCTCATCGTAATTGCGATTCAGGCAACATTTCCATTCTGGGAACTTTGCCTGAAACAGTACATTTTAAGCCTCAAAAAGGGAGGATTGGCAAAACTATTTTATCAATTTAAGCGTGTTGAGATGATGGAAGTAGCACGTTGACAATATTCACTAAAATGACATTTATTACACCTAGTAATATTCCCCTTACAGCTCCACCCCATACGCCCATCTGAATTTTTCTCTATTTACTGTTACTTTTTATATAAACCCGCACCAAACATGGCTAAAAAGCAAAAAAAGAAAGTTAAGAAATCAAACTCACCTGCTCTGAAGTACGTTTATGACTTTGGCAAAAAGACCGATGGAGACGCCACTCAACGTTCTCTCCTTGGTGGCAAGGGCGCAAACTTGGCCGAAATGGCTCGCATGGGGTTGCCAGTTCCTCCCGGGTTTACCATTACGACTGAGGTTTGCACTCATTTCTACGCGAATGATAATAATTACCCTGATGTTTTAGAAGCACAGGTTCGGAGGTCCGTTGCACTTACTGAGAAACAACTTGGCAAGAAACTAGGCGATCTTAAAAAACCGCTCCTTCTCTCGGTTCGTTCCGGTGCTCGTGACTCCATGCCGGGCATGATGGATACCATTCTCAATCTCGGCTTGAATGACGATACGGTTGAGGCCCTTGCCGCGTCTTCGGGGAATTCTCGTTTTGCATGGGATTGCTACAGGCGTTTTATCCAAATGTACGGCGACGTCGTGATGGGTGTTCAGAAGCTGGATGGCGAAGAGCACGATCCCTTTGAAAGCGTTATCGACGGTTTGAAGGAGGAACTTTTCCCTAAAGAAAAAGGCGAGATTGATGATAATCGTCTAAACGTTACTCAAATGAAAGAGCTTGTTTCTCGATTCAAGTCATTGGTCAGAGAGCGCGCAGGGAGCGATTTCCCAACTTGCCCATGGGAGCAGCTTTGGGGTTCTGTCGGTGCTGTCTTCGGTTCTTGGATGAACGATAGGGCCGATGTCTACCGTCGCAAATACGGCATTCCGGCCTCGTGGGGAACCGCAGTGAATGTGCAGGCCATGGTGTTTGGTAATTCCGGTAAAAAATCGGGCTCTGGTGTAGGTTTTACTCGTGACCCCGCGAGTGGCGAGAAGGTGCTGTATGGTGAGTTTCTTACTAATGCCCAAGGAGAAGACGTGGTGGCTGGTGTTCGTACCCCTAGGCCCGTCTCCCAGCTCAAGCGTGTTCTTCCCAAAGCTTATAGCGGTTTGGTCGCCGTACAAAAGAAGCTCGAGAAGCACTTTAAGGACATGCAGGATTTCGAGTTTACCATCGAGGACGAAAAGCTTTACATGCTTCAAACGCGTAATGGTAAGCGGACTGGCATCGCTGCAGTTCGTATTGCCGCCGAGATGGTGAAAGAACGTCTCATCGACTGGAAAACGGCTATAACTCGTGTTCCTGCCGAGCAACTCGATCAAGTGTTGTCCCCTGTGTTCGATGCTGCCGCGGCAAAGAAAGCAGACCTTCTTTGCAAAGGTTTGCCTGCCGGTCCCGGTGCTGCGAGTGGACGTATCTTTCTTAACGCGGATCGAGCTGTGGTCGAGGCGAAGAAGGGTTCCGTACTGCTCACTCGCGTTGAAACCTCACCCGAGGACTTGCGCGGAATGATTGCGGCAGAAGGTATTCTTACTTCTCGTGGCGGCGTATCCTCCCATGCCGCCTTGGTTGCGCGCCAGATGGGCAAGGTTTGCGTATGTGGAGCCGCTGATCTGGAAGTCGATTACAAGGCTCGCACAGTTAAGGTTGCCGGCAAGACCTTTAAGGAAGGTGACTACCTTTCGATCAATGGCACGAGCGGCGAGGTGTTTGCGGGCGAGCTTAAAACAGCTCCTTCGGAGATCATACAAGTTCTCGTAGATAAAAAACTGGATCCCAAGAAGAGCAACGATTACCAGAATTTCTCAAAGTTGATGGGCTGGTGCGAAAAAGCCACCAAGATGAGCGTTCGTACTAATGCCGACTCTCCGTCCCAAGTGGCCAATGCAATTGCTTTCGGGGCATC
>JABHOU010000433.1 GCA_018695085.1 Opitutia bacterium
ATCGCGAATTCGAGCGTTGGGTTGAAGAGTTTCCAGATGGGCCCAGAAAGCAGGAGAATGATTCATGTGGAGGAGGTGAGCGAGTTCATGAAAAATGACGTAGTCCTGCAAATCGATTCGCAAGAGAAGTAGCCTCCAGTTTAAGGATATGGTGCCCTTAGAGGAGCAAGAACCCCATCGACTCTTTTGGTCGCCCACTCGAATTCTTCCAACTTCCTCCCCGGCATATTCGGCGAGATCATGCACACGAGGCGGGAGCCAATCCTTAGCCAAGGAGCGTAGCAAGGAGAGCAGTTGCGGTTCCTTTGGAGCTGAAGGATCGAGGCTGAGATGGAGTTCGCCCTCGGTCTTCGTAGACCAAGATCTTCGACGAGGTCGAGCATTCAAGCTCATGACCACGGTACGGGTTTCGTTGTCCAAGGAAACTTTTCCACCTTTGTTGAAGTATTTTTCCAGAGAGGGGTTAGAGCGAGGTTCGGCAAGCTTGCGTTCTAGCCATTTTGAATTGGCTCTGACGAAGTCAAGACCGTCGCTTTCCTTGGAGCGGAGTGGGAGGGTGAGAACGACCTCGCCGACGTTCTTGACGCGAAGGTTCATCCTGCGGGCTCGAGGGGATCTCCGAATACGACACGACAGCAAAACGGGCCCTTCGCCGGATTCAACTTCGACCAACTCTATCTTGTCGTCGGGCATGGTCGGGCTGAAGCTCTCAATCCTTTTCCAAGGAGGCCTGCGGTTCCAATTCTTCGACTATCTCGGAGGCGTAACGGCGAAGGGCCGATTCGGGGTCGACTCCCGCTTTTCGGCACTCAGAAACAAGCAGAAAGAGCTTACGTCCCATCTTGGACTCATCCGAGCCCCCCTCCGAGCTGTTCCCTTCGGGTTCATTGCATGAAGTCGTATCCGCCAATCCCGCCTTGTCGGCTCGCTTGAAAACGTCCAAGGCAAAAAGGAGAGCCGGCAAACGAGGCGGCAAATCGCGAAATATCTTTCTCTTGTTAGGGGGTAAGCCTTTGGCGACCTTTTCCGCAGCCTTGATTTCGTCCCAGCGGGCAAGCACCTCATCGGCAGACTCCAGTTCGGCCCCTTCGCCAAACACGTGGGGATGTCGACGAATAAGCTTTTCGTTTATCTCGCGGGCAACGTCTTCCAAGTCAAAAGATTTCGATTCCTCCGCGATTTGAGAGTGCATGACAACTTGTAGGAGTAGATCGCCCAGCTCTTCCCGCATGGCAGGCATGTCTAGGTTGTCGATGGTCTCGAGAACCTCCGAAGTCTCCTCGACGAGACAACGAGACAGCGACTGGTGCGTCTGTTCGATATCCCATGGGCACCCGTCCGGCGCTCTCAACTTTGCAACTATTTCCCTTAGGCGTTGAATTTCACTCACGAGAGCGCATGCTGAATAGCTTACGCATTGTGGCAATCTTATCCTGTCGCAAATGCGGATTCTTTCTTACAAATGGACAAACTGACGGAAATAATGAACTGGAAGCGGAAGGAGATTGCTCCGCGCATTCGTCCTGTTCGCGACGAAGAACTGATTCGCTTGGCTGAAAAGTTTCCCTTTCGAGGAGCTTTCCGGGATGCCTTGTCGTCAGCAGAGGAACTTTCCGTAATCGCGGAAATAAAGAGGCGTTCGCCTTCCGCGGGAGAGATTGCCGACATCCCCGATGCCCCCGACCAAGCCCGCAAATACGTGAATGCCGAAGTCGACTGCCTTTCCATTCTTACGGACCAGAAATATTTCGGGGGGCATTTGGATGACCTTTCCGAAGTAACCGACTTTCTGCGTGAGCGGAATCGTCCCCTGCCCTGCCTGCGGAAGGATTTCATGGTGCACCCCATTCAGGTTTCCGAGGCAGTCGAGGGAGGCGCGAGAGCTATTCTGATAATTGTTCGGGCCCTGTCGGACGATGAAATGAAGGAACTTAGGGAGTCTGCGGACTTAGCGGGACTGGACTGCCTGTACGAAGTGCACGAAGAATCGGAACTCGATCGAGTGCTTCCTCACAATCCCGAGATCATCGGGGTTAACAACCGAGACCTTACCCGGTTCGTAACCGATTTGAGCATCAGCGAAGAACTTATTCCGCAAATCCCCGACAATATCGTCAAGGTGAGCGAGAGCGGAATTCTAGAACCCGAGGACGCTTGGCGAGTACGAGATGCCGGGGCGGACGCCATTCTCTGTGGAGAAGCCCTGATGAAGGCGGAAGACCCCGAAAGGTTTGTCGCCGACATGAAGGAAGAATAACGGAGAAACTAAAAGGAATGCCCCTAACTCCCACAGAAACAAGGGCATTGCTCGATAAATTGGGCCATCGCCCACAGAAAAAGCTGGGACAAAACTTCCTTGTCGACGGCAATCTCGTTCGCAAATCCTTGGAAATGGCGGACCTGCCCCCCCGGTCGACGGTGGTGGAGATCGGACCCGGACTAGGAAGTCTGACGGGAGCCTTGCTTGACGAGGGGCACAAAGTATATGCGGTCGAACTCGACCCTGCTCTCGTCTCCCATCTCAAGGAAACTCTTGCGGAATCTATCGCTCAAGCCCGGCTCACCTTGCTTGAGGCAGATGCCGTGAAAACTCCCCTCGGTTCGCTTCCCGAGGAGGTAAGTGACTTTTACATCGTCGCCAACCTTCCGTATGCGATTTCTTCGCCTTGGCTGGAAGCCGTCCTCGCGAGCGGAAGGCTTCCTCAGCGTATGGTGCTTATGCTGCAAAAGGAATCCGCGGACCGTTACTTAGCAAAGCATGATTCCAAAAGTTACGGAGCCCTCGCCATCTTTCTCGCTGGGTCTTTTGCCGGAGGCGATATGCACGTCGTAAGTCGTCGCTGCTTTCATCCCGCGCCCGCGGTCGATTCCGTACTACTCCGATTGGACCGCCGGGAGGAACCTTTTCTTTTTTCCGGGGAGGTACGTGAATTGGTTCGCCGCCTGTTCACTCGCCGGCGCAAGCAATTGGGGGTCTTGGCCAAACCCGAAAAACCGGAAGTGCTTCAACGAATTATGGATTGGCTCTCTCGTGAGGGATTGTCATCGACTCTCAGACCCGAACAAGTGCCCGCGGACAGTTGGCGAAGTTTGTAGGCTGCGCCTCAGGCTTGCTCGTAGGCTAGCTTGATCACTTCTTCCCCGTATTTTCGTTCCAGTCGACGCACCGTAAAATGTCCGTGAGCCATATCTTGAAAGTGGTCCATAAAGAGGGTGTTGATCAAGGCGCCTCCCGCAGCTCCTATGACGGGAACGGCTTGAGCGGCCATCTTCTGAGAAACCTGAATGCCAAACCGAGTGGCAACTTGCTCGATTAGCTTAATCAGTACGGGAGCCGCTTCTTTACCGATGCCTTGCGATGCTATATGCTTGGCCGCTTCCGAAACGGTCTTGGCCAAGGCCATTCTTGCCGTAAAGTAAGCCGACTCGGCGGCATCGTCTTCCTCAGAGCGTCCACCGAGGGCAAAAACCCGGATGCATTCGAGCTTGGCATCGGATTCCTTGAGGTTCTCACCTTCACTTTGGGCAATGGCCCCGATCGACCGGAGCATGATGGTGGTGGATACCGGCAACTCGACCGTCAATCCGGCCAAGCCAAAAGCTCCGCCTGCCGCGCCCGAAACCATCACCGCAACTTTATGACCGAAATCGCTCGGAGCAAAACTTCGGGACTCGCCCAAACTATTGACCGCAAATTTCAGGGACTGCTGCAGAGCGCCCTGGGTCGCCATCGAAATACGTTCGGACCAATTGTCGGGCAGGAGGTCAAAGCCTTTCTCGATCGGTTTTCCGATCAGATTCGTGAGTTTGATAACCAGCCCCGGGGACTCGAGAATTTCCTTGGCTTCGCGAAGGGTGTTCGAGTCTTCGGTCGTGAGATTCATGTCATGACCGTGAGAGGATAATTCAGGAACTGCAAGGCAAACCTTGTCAACGCTCCTTCGAATGAACTCTATTCACCTCTTATCTGACCGAGACTCTTTCGCAAACCTACATATTATTCAAAAGGCCACTACAACTTTCCGACGAAAGAATCATTTGCCGATGCAATAAAGCATTTCTTGCCTTAGGGAGCCATCGCGATGGGCAACCCTAAGGTACAGGCGATTCCCGGCAATTGCGGGAGAGGACAAGGTTTCGTCGCCCAATTTGTTGGTTGCCAGCAATTCAAAGGCTTTGGGATTCGCTCGATAGACGAAGAAGTTCCCTTCCTCGTTGGCAGCGTACAGTAAGTCGTCCGCCAGAGTGAGGGATGAGCTGTGCGTACCACCGAGGCGAGCTTTCCATTGCTCCTCACCCGTATCGCTTTTCCAACAATAGGCAATCCCGGCATCAGCAACGGCATACAGATACCCTTGCCGTACGACCATGGATGGAACGTAAACCCTGACCCTGTTTTCCCATACGATCTTGCCCGAGCCATCCGCGAGCAGGGCCGAGACATGGTTCTTGGGATACCCTCCCGAGGAGTACACGTGCCGACCATCAGTGACAGTGGACGTAACGCATTCCGTGGTAGCTCCCTTAGTCTCCCACAAAATCTTTCCGGTCAAAGGATCGAAAGCGGACACAAGTTCGCATCCCGTCAGGATCAATTGCTCTTTCCCGAAAGCGTTCACAACGATGGGCGAGGAGTAATTCGGCATCTTTGGACGTTTGCTCTTCCAGACGATCTCTCCCGTTTTTTTACGAAGCCCGGCGATCACTCCCGCCTTCTTGTTGTCCGCAGCAACTAGCAAGAGATCTTTGTATGGCATGGGGGATGCGCCATAGGCTTGATGCACGACGTAATCGGTAATCCGAGTCTGCCAGAGGATTTCGCCTTTGAGGGACAAAGCAGTCGTCCAGGCAGCCCCACCATTGACGAAACTGACGTACACGCGCTCACCATCGCAAGCGGGTGTCGAGGAGGCTTGGGAGGCCTTCTTGTTGCGTTTCATGAACTTGCCCCTGTGAACGGCAGTCTCCCACAGGAGTTTCCCCGAAGTTCGGCTGAAACCATAAACGCTCTGGACCTGCTTTTTCTCATCTGCGGAACAAAGGATCACTTGGTCGCCGAAGGCGATGGGAGAACCATGACCGCGTCCGGAAACAGGCGACTTCCAGATCACTTTCTCGGTCGAGCTCCAACGAAGAGGCAAATCTTGACCGGATGCCGCCACGCCCGAATAGCTTGGACCACGCCACCATGGCCAATCTTTATCTGAAGGCGAAGCTTCTGAACAATAAAAGGCTAAGAAAAGAAAAGCTGGAAAGAGTTTTCGCATCCCACGCACAATAAGCGCCAGATGCTCAAAGTCTCGAAAAAAACAAGGGAAGGACCAATAAAACTTGATCACTAAGCTGGTATATCCGGAGGGAGTCGAACCCCCATGGTCCGTAGCCAGTAAGAGAAGTAAGTGAGGGTTTCGTAGGTGTGTCGGCAGTTAATCCAGCGTGGCACTATACTTGTACAACAGATTCGTTGTATCAATGGCCTTCCAGTCCGATTCCAGAGGTGCCTCATTAAGCTGGTTAACCAATCTTGCGCTGTACCCCCGGTCGACCAGTAGTTGATGCACCGGCCACTTTGCCAGTGTTGAACCTGTTGCAAGTGATGGATTGTATTCGAGCAGCATCCAGGGTTTGTCATTTTGGAGGGTTTTTGAAGCACCCTCTAAGGCAGGTAGTTCGTGCCCCTCGATATCAATCTTCATTCCCTCAATCAATCGACCATTCGCCAAGTCATCAATGGTGACCAGTGGGACTTACAGTTTCTCTATATCAGGACTGGCATTTGCTGCTGCCTCATGGTTCAGTGAAGCCATTGTATGTGTGTATGCAGGGATTTCAAGTATGGCGGATCCAGGTTCTGATGAAATGGCCGACTGATGTGTCTGCACGAAACTTTCGAACCGGTTGATCTTAACATTGCGCACGAATCTCTTGAAGATGGATGGGTTGGGCTCGATTCCAATAACACAGTCATTTTGACGAACCTTGTTGGCGGCAAACATGGAGTAGACTCCAAGGTTTGCGCCACAGTCCATAAAGGTTCCAGAACCCTTGAAGAGCTTTTGTACCACGGCCAATTCCTCAAGGTCATAGAGCCCGAGGTACATTGCACGTTCGAAATTAAAAGACAGATCACATTCCATCCGGAAACCCTCAGACCATCGACCTGTACGAAGTCCATGCACCTTGAACACGTCTAAGAATTTACTCAGGATGCGAATGCGTCCCGGGATAAAAGGTAAACGAAAAAGAAGGCTTTCCAGCAGCGGGAAGATCATCAGGTGAGTGGACGGTGTTATTTCCTGCTGAGAGGTCTTTTGTTACTGGGACTCCCAGTAATTAAGGCTGGTACACCCGGAGGGAGTCGAACCCCCAACCTCCTGGTCCGTAGCCAAGCGCTCTATCCAATTGAGCTACGGGTGCACATTTAAAGAAAGATCTATAAATAAGCCACTTTGGCCCCTAGACACAAGTTAGAAAGCTGGAGAGAAATAGAAAACTGCTTTCCAATGGTAATCAATTAGCTTTTAGGCAGGTGCCAAAGTGTATAATAGGCCCCCGAATGGAGAAGTGGATGGCTTTCCTCTTTGGAACGAACGCCAGTTGCCTGGAGGTCATGAATGTGACCGATCTGGAGACCGTCGACTTCGAGCGTAACCGTTTTGCCGTCCTTAGCCAACGTAGCGCTCTTGATCGTGGGAGTGGTGTGATCAACCTCGGGGCTACCGTACTTGGATTGAAAAATATAGGTGTAAGTCTTCATTGTGTATGAAGACAAATCCGTGGCGCTCTTGGGATTGACCGGTTTGGTGAATTCCAATTCGAAACCTTTGGGACGAATGCGCATCTCGAGGATTTCAAAGGGGGTCTTGCCAGTCCAAACTACGCGATCGAGAGCATGGCGACTACCTCCTCGAGCACCCCATCCGCGATCCGTACCTCCGGAATAAAGAGAACCGTCCGGGCATTGCATGAGTGGCACGTTGCCGGAACCAAATCCTTTCCTGAACGGAAAGCAAGCGCCTTGGTAGAAACCGTTGATCTTCTCCAGAAAACAACGATTGACCACGCTGTGGGTTTGGTCGGAAACGAAAAGCTGTTCCTTGAAGGGCCCAAACTTGCCGCCGGATTCATCGCAAGCGATGCCGCTGGCGGAATTGCCCAGTTTGCCATGAGGAATGAGAATTGCGGGCGGGCGGTATTTTGGAAGGCGTTCCAGCTCTTTGTGAAAACGGCTACCGCTGACGGGAACGGCAGGCTTGCCTCCGAGGGCTTTCTTGGTGGCGTCGAGGTCGTACCAACCAAAACCGCCGGGATGCCCTTGGAAGCTACCGGGCGTAAGGTGCTTGAGGGCGCTGGTGCCATTCCAAGGACCTTGGTTGTCACAATAGAAGGCTTCGCCCAAGGCATTCAAGCCGATGCCACCTGGGGAACGAATGCCGCTGGCCGTCGGAATCATTTTGCCGTCCTTGGTCACTCGTACGCACCACCCACGATAGGGAACTTTGCTGCTGAAGGAACCAGTGAGACACAGGACCACCCACATGTTGCCCTCCTTGTCGAACTTGGAACCAAAGGCATACTCGTGATAATCACCGGAAATCTCCCATTCATCGCTAACGGTCTCAAAGAGATCGGCACGACCATCACCGTCCAAATCCTTGATCCGCGTAACTTCGGGACGTTGGGTTGCGTAAAGCCAACCGTCAGCATAGGAAAGACCAAGTACCTCGTGCAATCCCTCGGCCCATAAGGTGAACTTCGCATTGTCTCCGGTATCTTCGAAAGCGTTCTCCACCATGTAGACGTCGCCTCGACGAGTGGATACTGCCAGTTTGTTGTCGGGCATGGCTTCCAGTCCACCCGCTTCCAAGACGATCCCCTCGGGAATGGGAATCTTAATTAGCTTGTAATAATCGTCCTCAGTGGGAGTAGCGTTTTGACCGAAAGCAACAAGAGTTGAACAAGATATGGCAGCCAATGTTTGAAGTACTTTGTTCATACGTATGATTTATTCATTGGATAGATCGTAATTACCATTCCAAAGTTTGCTTGATGACGAATTTCTCATTGTCGGTGAGAACGGGAACCAGAAGATCACCTTGGGCGACACGAGCGACCACCTTATTGCCCTTGGGTAAAGAAAAATGGACGGTTAAGTCTCCACACTTGTAGGTGTTTTCGGAAATGCGTTGAGCGGAACCACCCGATCCGATTCGGAAATAAAGGCCGGTGCTAATCTTTCCCGTGATTGTCACGATGCGATCCAAGGCAAAATCCTCATCATCCCCGTGGAGCCTCTCCTTGAAAAAGTCTTCCACCTTCAACTTGCCAAAAGAATAACGAAAAGTGGGTCGACGTTTTTCATCCAAAAGATAACCGCCGAAGCGAAAGCCCGCCGGTCTGGCATCGACCTTTGGCCAAGGTGCACCGGGAGTAGTTAGGATTGCCAAGGGAGGTCCATCGAAAAGAGTTAGGCGATTAAAACCATCGGGCGCCTGAAACCCTTGACCACGTCCGGACCAATGTCTGGAAGCATCGATGAAAGGGCCGTGCCAGAGGAGCGCAGGTCTCAGGTGGTTGGCATCCCAGGCAAGATTCACTTCTCCAGGGTAACCCACACCGATGGCTCGCGTACCGGCGCCATCAATAAAATTGCGATAGAGGCGAGCTTCGTCGTCGACGGCCAACTGCATCCCGCTGCGAGCCAATCCACTTGGGATAGGAGCCTTTTCTCCCAGCGAGAGGTATTGATAGATAGCTGCTATCTGCTTGTCGGTATCCCCATCAAGCACGTCAGGCTTGGTCGACTTTCCTTGAGGCCAGAAAGAGGGCATGCGAGTTCCGGGACGAAGTGAGCCAGGATCCAAAAGATAGCGTTTAAGCCAATCAATCCGCAGGCGCTTACTCATGACGGTTA
>JABHOU010000298.1 GCA_018695085.1 Opitutia bacterium
GGCAGGACCTGAGTGCCGCCGGTCGGGCCCGCAAAGCCGGTGACGCTCAGACCGTAATCGGCCCCGAAGCGTTCGCAGGCTCCCGTGGCCATGGCGATGGCCACTTCCTCGCTTACGGCCCCGTGTTGGCCGAGCATGCTTTCGGGCACGTCGACCATCTGGACCTTGGCGTCGTTGTGGTAGCAGACGGCGCCTCCGTGGAAGACCTTTGAAATGCCGTCGATCTCGGTAAAGGAAGAGGAAAGCAAGCCACCGGTGCAGGACTCGGCTACGGCAAGAGTCTTGCCTAAAGTGCGCAATTCGCGAAAGATTACCTCGGCGATGGTGCGGTCTCCGAAGCATACGAAATCTTCGCCAATGGCTTCGCAGCAGGCCTCCCCGATTTGTGCGAGTTGTTCTTGGGAAAGTACTTCTCCGTCGAGAGAGCTGAGCCGCAGGTCCACCATCCCGGCATGGGCGCAGTAGCCAACGATGAGACCTTCCCTGCCTTCCAGCAGGTGACCCACCTTTTCGGCGAGGTCGGATTCGCCTATGCCGGCGGTGCGAAGCTGCAAATAGCAATCGATTTCGGGAAAAATTCCGGCTTCTTGCAGGCGTGGAACGACTTGCTCCTCGAACATGGGGTGCATCTCGCGGGCGGGACCGGGCAACATGACGAGGATTTTTCCGTCCTTCTTGATAAATAGACCCGGAGCCGTGCCATAGGGGTTGGCGAGAATCTCGGCGCTTTCGGGACGGTAGCATTGGCGGAGGTTGATCTCCGGCATGGTTCGGCCGAGGAGCGAAAAGCGTTCCTTGATGTGTTGCTCGACGGATTCGTCGAAAATTAATTCCTCTTCCAGAAATTTGGCGATGGTTTCGCGGGTGAGGTCGTCGGAGGTGGGACCGAGGCCGCCCGTGGTGATCACTACGTCGGCCCGTTCCCAGCTTTCTGCGAAAAAGAGCCGAATTTCATCGGGGTCGTCCTTGATGACCAAGTTGGCGGCGGCTTCCAAGCCGTGGTGGGCCAATTGATTGCCCAAATAGGTAAGGTGGGCGTTTTCACGGATGCCGAGCAATAACTCGTCACCCAAAGTGATTGTCTCGACGCGAGGGGTCGAACTCATGAATGTTGCCTAGGTTTAAAGTCCAGTTTGTTTTTGCGGAAATCGTAGCCATTGCTACAGTAGTTCAATTCTTTTGCCAATGCAAAATCCACTCGTACATTTGCGTAGAAAAGCGCGTTCGTTGCCACAAGGGCCCGGTGTGTACCTGATGAGGGACCGTCTCGGTAAGGTCATATACGCGGGCAAGGCGAAAAACCTGCGGCGTCGCGTGACTACTTATTTTCAGAAGTCCCGCAAGTACGTGCGCTCTCAGCCGAAGATCGCGGCGATGGTGGAAATGGCCAGAGACGTCGAGATCCTCGAGACCAAGAGCGAGGCGGAAGCCCTTTTGCTGGAGGGGAAACTGATCAAGGAGTACCGACCTAAGTACAACACGGATTTTGTCGATGATAAGCAGTTTCTCTTGGTTTACGTTGATTTGCAGAACGAGTTGCCTAGATTTCGTTTGACCCGTAATAGAAAGAACGACGGCGCCCGCTACTACGGGCCCTTCCCACGCGCCGGCATGCTACGTGAAACCCTTTCCGAAATGCGAAAACGTTTTGGGATTCTTCTTTCGGACGGTCGCCCCGTGCGCCTCCCCGACGGTCGTTTCAAGCTCTATGACGATGCCCGAGCGGAAATCTTTGCGGGTAAAAACGAGACCACTCCCGAGAAGTACGCCGAACGCGTGCGGGAAGCGTGTTCGTTTCTCGAGGGGAAAGCCCATATCTGGCTTGCCGAGTTGCGCGAGGAAATGAAGAAAAAGGCGGAAAGCCTTGATTTCGAAAGAGCTGCGAAACTTCGAGATCTTGCTGATTCCCTGCAAAAGACTATTTCGAAAACTAGGCGATTCAGTAACGAGAGACCGAGGATGCCGGGCAACGAGAAATCCGATTTGCTTGCTCTTCGCAAGGCCCTTGGTTTGCGAAAGAAACCCAATTGCATCGAGTGTTTCGATATTTCGCACGTTTCGGGAACTTTCGTGGTGGCCTCGATGGTTCGCTTCGTGGATGGAAAAGCAGATCGCCGAAGTTATCGTAGATTCAAGATTCGGGGGTTCGAGGGCAATGACGATTTTTTGGCTATGGAAGAGGTGGTCGGGAGGCGTTACGGCAGGTTGCTCGACGAGGGTTTGGATTTTCCCGATCTCGTGGTGGTCGACGGCGGTCTTGGACAGGTCGGTTCGGCTCTCAAGGCTTTTCTCTCGATTGAAGCGGAACCTCCCTTGGTCATTGGATTGGCCAAGAAGGAGGAGACCATCGTGTTTCCCGACGAGCGGGGCGAACTGAAGCTGGATCGTCGCGATCCCGCCCTGCGTTTGTTACAGCGCATTCGGGACGAGGCTCATCGCTTCGCCAATCGTTTCAACGCGGAGTTGCGCAGTCGCCGGATACGTGAATCCACCTTGGACGATTTTCCAGGTGTCGGACCCTCTCGGAGGACTCTCCTGTTCAACCATTTTGGCACCATCGAAAAACTCCGAAAAGCGAGTTCGGAAGACCTGAGAGCAGTGGATGGAATCGGCCCGAAACTCGCGACCGAGCTTGCCCTTTTTCTCAAAGAAGGAAAAGTGAAGAAGTGATGCGATTGCTGTGGCATGCAGGCCTAGTTTACTTGTGTTTTCAAGTGATTTTTTCCGGTTTTGCGGATGACAAGATCTTTCCCGAGGCGATGCGTACTTGGAAAGACGTCGATGGGCGCGAGATTCAGGCTGTGTTCAAGGGACTGGACGGTGACAGGGTGAAACTGGAGAAGGACGGGCAGGTCTATATCTTCCCTCTTTCCAGACTCAGTGCAGCTGATCAGTCCTACGCTCGTAATTTGGAGCCCCCACCTTCCAAACCCTTGCCCATCGCCCCCGATGCGAGCAAACCGCCCCCACTTAGCGATATTGAATTGCGGGTTGCTCCGGACGTGAACGTTGCCCTCGTCGAGCAACATGTCGTCTTTTGGGTAAACGAGGCGCGTAAAGCAAGGAATCTCAACCCTTTAGATAGCAATGACCGGATTGCCCTGGTGGCACGCTCTCACAGTATGGACATGGCCGTCCGCGGTTTTTTCGCCCATGTAAATCCTGATGGAGAGGATGCCGCGGCACGGGCAAGCAAGGTTGGCTTTACGGGCCTTTCGGGAGGCGCCGATGGACAGCCTCGCCTCGTTTTGGCGGAGAATGTCGGTAAGGTCGGGCGTTATGCTTCCATTCAAGTCGTGAGGCGTGATGGGAAAGTGATTCGCAGGCGCATTCGCTGGCAAACCGAGGCAAAAATGGCGGAGCAACTTGTGCTCATCTGGATGGCTACTCCGGCCTTCCGGGCAAATATCCTCGATTCCTCCAAGGCATACCTTGGCGTGGGCATTCACGTTCACCGCGAGCACGTGTTCGCGACCCAGAATTTTTTCTGAGGTTATGCGTCTGGGATTTGCAGGATTGCTGCTGTTTTTTGCGACCAATCTTTGGGCGAATGATTGGTCGCGTTGGCGTGGGGCGCGAGGCGACGGAAACTGGAAGGCTCCGGCGCTTTCTGAGAATTGGCCTGAAGATGGGCTGAAGCGCATCTGGAAAAGAAATGTTTCTCCCGGTTTTTCGGGTGTCTCGGTTGCCGATGGACGGGTTTTTTTGATGGATCGTCCGGACAAGAAGAAGCATGGCGAGACCGAGCGCGTGCTTTGCTTGGACGCGAACTCCGGCGATATTCTTTGGAGCTTTTCCTACAAGGCTGAATATGGCGACCTGGATTACGGTAAAGGTCCGCGTGCTTCCGTTACGGTTAGGTTCGGAAAAGCCTATAGCCTTGGAGCTGTTGGGCATGCCTTTTGTCTAGATGTGAAAACTGGCAAGGAGTTGTGGGGTAGGGACTTAGTGAAAGAAGAGAAGGCTCGGGTGCCGACTTGGGGCTTTTCCGCTGCTCCCGAGCCTTACGGTGAACGGATGCTCTATCACGTCGGCGCTCGCCCGATTGGTTCTGTGCTGGCTCTGGATGCGATTACAGGCAAAACTCGATGGCGAACCGGCAAGGAACCGGCCGGATACGGGCCTCCCGTCTCGATCACTCGAGGTGGTCGCAGGGAGTTGATTTGCTGGGGACCGAATTACATTGTGGGTCTCCCTGCGGGTGGGGGTGAAGAGCTCTGGAACATTCCCTATAAGATTACTTATGGAGTAGCCATCGCCACTCCCATTTACCGAGAAGGCATTGTTCTCGTGTGCGGCTATTGGCACGGTTCCAAGGCCATTGAACTGGGTGAGGAACCCGGCGATGTGAAGATTCTCTGGGAAGAGGAAGAAGCCCTCTGCGGACTCATGTCTCAACCGTTGTACAGGGATGGGTTTTGTTACCTGTTGGACCGTCGTCACGGTCTCACTTGCTTTGAGCTGAAAACGGGCAAGATCCTCTGGCGAGACAACCATAAGCTGACGCCCAAGGATCGCAATCCTCAGGCCAGCCTAGTGTGGGTCGGGGAGACCAATCGAGCCCTCGGCCTAAACGCAAATGGTGAGCTCGTCCTTTGCGAACTGACACCCAAGGGTTACCGCGAGCTGGCTAGAGATCAAGTAACTGGTAAGACTTGGGCCCATCCCGCTTATTCCGGAAACCGCGTATTTGCCCGTAGTGATCGAGAAATCGTCTGTCTTGAATTGCCTCCTGAGTGAGCTTTCCGCTTGCTTCGTGGTGTTTTCCTAAACAGTTTTGCCCTTTTTCTCTTTGGGGCCGTAGCTCAGCTGGAAGAGCGCGTCGTTCGCAATGACGAGGTCGGCAGTTCGAATCTGCTCGGCTCCACCACCTTTTATTGATTTTACCACCATTACTTCTATGAAACTTTACAAAACTAAGAGAGGTTCGGTTCTCCAATTCGAAGACAGTTTTCGTTTTCTAGCTGGTGAGGAGGATTGGGATACTCTGGTGAATCGAGACGATCTCAGAGACCACCTCGGTCAGGCTATGAGCCAGAATGAACCGAGCGAGGAGGCGGCATTGTCGGCTGCTGAGGAAGTTCTTGCCCCAATCGGTTCCCAGGAAGTTTGGGCTGCCGGTGTGACTTATTTTTCAAGCCGCCTTGCCCGGATGGAGGAATCCCGAGATGCGGGTGGAGGAGATTTCTACAGTCGCGTCTACGAGGCGGATCGTCCGGAGTTGTTCATGAAGGCTACACCTGCTAGAGTCGTCGATCCTGGCGAACCTTTTAGGATCAGGGAGGATTCCGAGTGGGACGTGCCCGAGCCCGAACTGACCCTTTTTGCTTCGTCATCCGGGAGAATCGTAGGTTACACGGTCGGTAACGATGTGAGCTCTCGCAGTATCGAGGGGGAGAATCCGCTATATCTACCA
>JABHOU010000126.1 GCA_018695085.1 Opitutia bacterium
ATAAGAGCTCGAAAGTCGAAACGCTCGTCGGACGCCAAAGTTCTCTTCAAGAAAGGATACAGCGGATGAATGCGGTTTGAAAAATATAGGGCGGTCACGACCTCGGGTGGCTGCACGAGAACAAGAAGTGAATCCGAATCATTCGAAGGATCACGGTCGCCCGATGGGGGGTCCACCGTCAGTCGGTATCGAGCCGGGCCTGCCGATTCCGGGATCAAAGGAGCGAAGTCCAAACTTTTTTCCTGACCGGGATCGAGATTGACCGTAGTTTCAAGCAGTTGCTTTTCACCTTCCAATAATCGCACTTTGGTTGTTACGTCCTTAGCGAAATCATTTCGAACCAAAGCACTCAACTTCAGTTCCTCTTTCGCGATGGCCCGAGGAAGGCGATCGGCAAAACTAACGGAAACATCCCCAGCGGCTCTGGCTTCACCGACTCCCACGACGTTTACGGGAATGCCACGAGAGCGAAACTCCTTGGCCACTTCCAGAGATGAGCTGCCTTGGTTGTTGCGACCATCGGAAAATACAATGACAGCCGCTGGGGCCTCGTTGTCGTTACCTTTGACAAGCGTTTCTCGAAGGGCATCCCCCAAGGCAGTCTTATTGCCTGCTTCTGGCCGGTTCCAAGCCGAGGGTCGGAGAGTTTCGCTTCTTTCGTCGAAACCGAACACCTCCACCTTTTCGTGACGTTGGCGGGCTTGAGAAATCCAGCTTTCAGATGAAGTAACGTCCAATGCCGATTTGATTTGATCTGCCCGAGATGGCCCATCCTTAAGGTCCTTCGTGAGCATGCTTCCGGAAAGATCGGCCAGAGCGATCAAACGATAGCGCTCCGCATCGGGAGAAGTGGTTTCCCAGTAAGGTCTCAAGAGCAGAAACGCAAACAGGGCCAAGGCGACTGAACGTAAGGCAATGACCATGCGTCGGGTCGGGTCCGGAGCGGACTCACGTAGTCCGGAAAAGTGGTAGATGGCGGTAGCAAGCAGTAGAATGCCGGCAATACCCAACCACTCGGGAGGAGCGGGCCAATCGAAACCCATCTTAATTCCCTTCCGCGATTCGACGGAAGTATTCTTCGACTTGCCGTTTGTACTTGCGCGGCGCGGCAGTCGTTTCGTGGTTGCGGCGCAGGCGTTCCTCGACGGCTTCCTTCCAGAAGAATTGCTCGACCAGTTTCAAAGCTTCCGCCACCGCAGCGGAAGCAGCGGAACGAGCTTGGCTAGGGTTTTCATCAATGGCGACTTGCTCGAAGAACTGCGTGAGGTTCTTTACGCGTTCGTCGGATTCACCCCCGGGCAAATTACCTATAGCCTTGGCGAGTTCCTCGCTTCGTTCCTTCAACTGCTCGTCTCCCATGCCGGGTAGTTGTTGTTGGGTTTCGCGAAGTTTCTTCGCCAGTTCTCCGAGTGCCGCGTTACCTTGATTTTGGAGTTTCCTCTTAACGTCCGCAAGGTCTTCGGCGACATCCTCCAGTTCGCCGGCAACCTTATCCTCCTCGCGTTTGGCCTGGGGGAAAGCTTCATAGAGCAAGGCATTGGAAGCTCTTTTACCGGATTTCTCAATGCCCTTTCCCCGAGCTTCGCGAGCAGAGCGGAACAGGTCCTCGGTAGCGTTTTCGTTGAGATCGCGCAGGGCCATGCCCGCTTGCTCGATCTTCGATAGCAAATCTTTTGCTGCCTCGTTGATTCCGTCCTGCTCGCCTTTAAGAGATTCGCCGGCTCCCGCTCCCGCTCCTTCTGTCTTTTCAGCGTTTTCACGTTGGCGTTTGGCCAAGCCCTTTCCTTGGCTTTCGAGTTGGCCCAGCATGCCTGCGGCGATGGCGGACATCTTTCCTTCGATCTCATTGATCGCATTGCTCAATGCTTCGGCCGCCAAGTCGCCATGAGGCTTGGCTTTCTCGGGATCGTCTTTGGCTAGCTCACCTTTGGAGTCCTGCATCTCCTCTCCGGCTCGGTCGAAGGAACGGACGTCGCCGAGGCGACCCGACTTTCCGTAGACGTCGTCACGCAATCCTTCGGTGTCTTCACGTATTTCATCTTGTTCCTTGGCCAACTCACGATTCGGTTTGCCTTTTCGTCCATTGCGGGAAGCTCTCCCGATTTTCGAGTTCAATTCGTTTTGACGTTCCTTGAGGTCTCTAGCCTGTTCGAGGGCTTCGCCCAACTTTTTAAGTTCCTCGGCAGGATCGGACGGTTCATCTTGTTCTTCGGAGGGTTCCTGCTTCTCGGCGGTTTCCTCTTGTTTGTCACCTTTTTCGCCTTTCCCTTTGCTCTTCATCTTTTGTTGCTTGCGAATGAGCGCGTACATCAACACGAGTTTACGAAGAGTTTCCTCGGAAGGCTCGAGCGATTCCTCCAGTTCGTTGTCTCCTGCAAAGATTTCCGTCTGCTCGATGTGAAAGGTGGCCTCGTTCAGGAGTTCGCCCAAGTCGATGCCGTCGACGGAAGGGAATTTTCCATCGTTTTCGTCATAAACCTTTGTCATGCCATGCTTGAGCCCAAGGGCGTCTGCGGAAATGGCAATGGCCCTTCGGTCCCGTTCTTCGCCTTCCTCTCCCAGGGCATCGTAAGTGGAACGAATGATTTGCTTGGTCTGATTGATGAAGTCGCGAATGGGAATTTCCTTTTGCTCGGCCGCCATGTCGCCGCCATCGCCTTCGATTTCCTCACCTTCGGGAGGCAGAATTTCGATGAAGTAAATTTCGGAGCGGGCTTGTTGCCCCTCAGGCTCTTTGTTGTCGGTAACGACGGCGTGATAGGAAACCACGTCGCCGACAGCCAAGCTCAGTTCGCTCAGGTCAATAATGTGAGACAAGGTCTTTTCCTTCTCCACGGGCTCCAGAAAGACGTTGACCGCCTCTTTTTTGCCACCGTGGGAAACGATGACCTCGGCTTTGGCTACCCCGTAATCGTCGGCGGCAAAAATCTCCATGAGCAACTGGCCGTCGGAGGGGATTTCCAGATCCTTGGCAGGTTCGGTGATCTCTACTACGGGAGGTTTGTCGGGAATAACGGAGAAGACAAATTCTTCATGTTCCACGGCATCACGCTGAGGGAAATCGGAATCCGTTAAGGCAAGGCGTCCTGACCAATCCTTGTGGAGCACTCGGTTGAGTTCGAAAAAACCTTCGTCATTGCGAGCTAACTCATTGCTGGAATTGGCTTCCGAGAGAATGTGAGCGACAACGTGCGGCGGAGTGGCGGCAACCTGCAAGGACAATTCGATGCGACTG
>JABHOU010000491.1 GCA_018695085.1 Opitutia bacterium
AAAAGGTGCGGAGCCGTACTCTTTTCCCTGGTGGTAACTTTTGGCGCCACTTCAGCAGTAGCCGGAGCCACGTGGTTTTCTTATCGCCCCTTCAGTGTTTTGCCATTTTTGTTGTGCACAATAACAATGGTGGTTCTTCCCGGGATTATAAATAAACTCCGCCCAAGGAGTTAGCTGGTAGCCCCGTCTCCAGCGTACCACCCATTTGATCAAAATACATGAACAACGCCGAACGGGGGACAAAAACTAACAACAACCAAAGTTAAATAATCATGAGAACATCCGCACGCAGATTTAAAATTTATTCGATAGCGCTTCTTGCCTTGGCAGGAGTTCTTCACGCTGGGAAAAAGCCCGAAGAACAAAAAGGATACGACAAGAGCAAGGACGTCGGACTGAAAGCGCCCAAGGGGGCAGAGGTCCTCTTTGACGGGACCATGGAATCAGTCCGGAAGAATTGGGTAATGTGGCCAAAGAAGGATATGGAGATCACCTGGAAGATAATGGATAACCCAAATGGCAAGGGAAAGACTCTGATGACGGATGGGGGGAAAAGGTGGGGCACGCACGACTTGGTGACCAAGAAAAAATACACCGATTACGAAGGTCACGTGGATTTTGTAATGATGGGAGCCCGTGGGGATGGAAAGCCGGACGGGTATTCCAACAGCGGGGTCTACATGCAGAACCGTTATGAAATTCAAATTGAGTCTCCCAAGGGAAAAAACATCCAGGATCCGTATAATTGGAAAATCGGGGGACATGGGATCGCGGCTTTCTGCATGGATCGCGTGCCTGACCGCAACGCCTGGAGACCCAATGGGCAATGGCATGCTTTTCACTTCATAATCAAGGATGCGAAATGGGACGGGGATAAAAAAGTCGAGAATGCCCGGGCCTCGGTTTGGTGGAACGGAATCAAGGTACACGACAACGCGGAGATCAAACACGCCAACGGCGGGATCAAGGTTACTTCCGCCCCCGGCGGCCTCAAACTTCAGGAGCATGGCCAGGACGTGCGCTTCAAGAACGTTTGGATGATAGATCAATCCAAGTAGTATTCTCAGCTGTCTCTTTGCCTGTAACCATGAATCACAAAAATATTCTTTTTTTGCTTTTCCTCACCTTGGGGCATCAGATTTTGGCGGAGGCCCCTCCGAATTTCATCATCCTTTATGCGGATGATCTCGGATATGCCGACACCTCCGTTCAGATGATGGATGACGAGCCCTCTACGAAACACGATTTCATCCGCACTCCGGGAGTCGAGAGGTTGGCCGAAATCGGAGCACGCTTTACGGCAGCCTACGCTCCCTCGCCCACCTGTACGGCATCGCGCATTAGTATACAGCATGGCCAATCGACAGCCCGTATCCAGTACCGGAATGTATTCGACGTTCTATCAGCAGTGCAGCGCCCGGATGGGTACGAAGCGGAGGTGACCATGGCGGAGATGCTCAAGGATTCCGGTAGAAATTACGTGACCGCTCATTTTGGCAAGGGATGCAGTGCCATGGGCCGGTTCGACGATGCTGGCTATGATATTACCGATGAAAATCCGGGTGAAGCCGGAGGCAATGGAAACGGACATGGTTCCTATTGGGATCCGATCAAGGATAAGACTCCGTTCCCTCCCGGTAACCCGAAACGGATGTATTCCCTCATGAAGGATTCCGCTGTTTTCGTCAAGAAGCACGCAGGGAAACAACCTTTTTTCATGATGGTTTCCCATTACGCTCCCCACATTCCTCACCTCTGTACGAAGGAAACTTTCGAGCGAACCAAGAAGCGTTGGGTTGAGATGGGCAGGGATACCGAAGGGATAGAAAAGGAGAGGTCTTCCGTCCATAGGGACATTACCTATGCGGGGATGGTCGAGGAAATGGACATGACCTTGGTCGCTATTCTCGACGCCCTGGAAGCCAAGGGCCAACTTGAAAACACCTATGTTATTTTCACTTCCGATAACGGAGGTGGACATTCCGAGCGTCGCGAGGTGGATGGGGAGAACCGCCGGTTTAACGGCCCGCTTCAAGAAGGGAAGCGTTCCATTTACGAAGGAGGAATCCGCGTTCCGACCGTCATCTCAGGCCCAGGCATCAAGGCCGGTTCACAATGCGACGTGCCCATCGTGCAGTGGGACTTTCTTTCCACCTTTCATGACTTGAGCGGTAGCAAAGGCGCTATGCCGCCGAATGTGGATGGGGGAAGCTTGCGCCAGGTTTTCGAGAAGGGGAACAAGGGAAAGGTCAAGCGGGTCGCCCCGGGGATCATTCACCACTATACCTGTCATTACCATCCCCCGATCAGTTCAATTATCATGGGCGACTACAAACTTATGCGACATTTGAACTCCGGAGAGTTAAAGCTTTTTAATCTCAAGACCGATTATCGCGAGGAAAACAACCTTGCCTCCGAAATGCCGGAGAAGGTCGCTGCCATGGATTCGAGTCGACGCAATTACGTCGAGAATGTCGATGGCGGAACTGCCGAGCAGGTTCGTGAAGCCCTATACAAAACTATGGATAAATTCAGCCGCCAGTCTAAAGAAGGATTCCGCAAAAAAGTGGCCCAACTGAAGAAAGAAAACCCCAGCGATCCCGACGAGCAAATAGCATCCTTGCTTAAGGACCTGAACAAGAAACTTATCAAGAATGAACTCAACAGCGAGAAAACCCGCCTTCACGTTAGGAATCATTCGTGGCGAGAAGGCGCACCCAAAAAGGATGCTGAGAAAAATGTCGAAGCCAAATGGGTGGATCTCACGCTTGAAACCGTCCTAGAGGAAAAGCCATGAAACTTTTGAAGCTCACACTTTTGTTAATTGTGGCCACCGTGCCGCTCGCCGGCGCAACGCCTAATTTCATCATCATCTATGCCGACGATCTGGGCTACACCCAGACCAGCGTGCCGATGATGAAGGACCGTCCGGAACTCGGACACTCCTTGCATCATACTCCCCACTTGGAGAGACTTGCTGCCAGGGGCATGCGCTTTTCCAATGCCTACTGTCCTTCGCCGGTTTGCACATCTTCGCGGGCAAGCATACAATTTGGAATGACCACTGCACGGGTCGGTTGTGTTTCCATTCACGATGTGGTGATGAACAAAAGAAAGGTTGATTTTAAAAAGAACCTTTCCTTGGCCGAAATGCTCACTCAATCGAAGAAGGGTTATCACTCCGGATTTTTCGGGAAGGGCTGCACTCCCCTTGGTTGGTTCAAGGATCATGGCTACGACGAGACCGATTTCATTCACAAACACCCCAATGGCAATGGTCACGGTGACTGGTGGGAGCCTGCTGAAAAGACTCCTATTCCGGTTGACGATCCGAAGCGTCTTTTTAGCTTGGCGAGAAATTCGATTGGCTATCTTGAAAGACGCGCTTCGGACAAAAAACCTTTCTTTCTTACGATTTCTCATTACGCGTTGCATGTGCGGAACATGTCCCTCAAAAGCACCCGTCGCAAATACTTGGACTTGGTCGCGGAAAGGGAGGGCATTGCGGATGAAATTCCCGACATCTCCAAGTTTGATGACAATGCCGATGAGATGCCCGTAAAACTTAGAAGCCATTGGGAACGGGCCAACTATGCCGCAATGATGGAAAATATGGATACCTCTATCGGGATGGTTCTCGATAAACTTAAGGAATTGAGCTTGGAAGAAAAGACCTATGTTATTTTTTCATCCGACAATGGAGGAGGCTCTAGTAACAAACCGCTTCAAGGGGGAAAAGCAAAAATGTGGGAGGGCGGTATTCGGGTTCCGATGATTGTGGCCGGGCCCGGTATTCCCGCCAATTCCCAGTGTGACGTTCCGGTTGCTCAATGGGATTTCCTTCCAACAATGCACAAATTGGCGGGTAGTGAGGCTCCGCTTCCCAAGGATCTTGACGGCGTAAGCCTGCGTTCTGTCCTGAAGAAGGGAAATGAGGGAAAACTTCCCAAGCGGGACACCGGGCTGGTCTTTCACTTTCCCGCCCACTACACCATTCCAATCACTTCCTACCGGGATGGAGATTACAAACTGATGCGCCACTTGAACACGGGAGAAATCAAATTGTTCGACGTGGCCAAGGACATGGGTGAAACCAAGGACTTGTCAAAGAGCATGCCGGAGAAAAAAGCAGCCATGGTACGCAAATTGGATGCCTACTTGAAGAAGGTCGGAGCCTGGACCATGGAGGAAGTGTACAAAACTCGTCTAGAGGAATTGGAAAAATGGATAGGAGAGAAGAAACAACAGATTTCGGATTGTGAGGCAAAGCTGAAGAAGAACCCCAATGACCGCGATTCCCTTTCTAAACTGAAAAAAGCAGAGATGTCTTTGTCCAAGTTCCAAGAGACTTTGAGCCGAGTGAAGGAAAACCAAAATTCGAAGAGATGGTTGTAGAGCAGGCGAGTATAAATTGTTAATTAGGTTTTAAACTGAATACTGAAATCGACTGGCATTAGTGAATGCCAGTCGATAGTTTGCAAATCAATGGATGACGATGAAATTGATCGATTTATTAAGTCCACCACCCAAGCCTCCCGTACTTGTAATCAAGAGGCTGTGCAAACTTTGTGGAGCGGATACGGTAATATAAACCGTATTGAATTGGTGGGTGCCCAATTTCCAAGTGTCATCATCAAATATGTACAACCCGGTGAGGGAGACCATCCCCGCGGGTGGAATACTGATTTGTCTCATGAAAGGAAGCTTAAGTCGTATCGAGTCGAAACCCAGTGGTACGACCGGCAAAGAAATAGACCATCCCCAATCCTTGCGAGAATACCTAAATGTATCGGTTTGAAGAGTGAAGGGGATGAAACCTTACTAGTATTGGAGGACCTCGATGTGTCCGGGTTTGCTGGTCGGAGAAGTTCGGTCAACCAGATCGAATGGCAGTCTTGCGTCCGCTGGTTGGCCGCTTTTCATGCCGAGCATTTGGGGCTGGCAAGCGAAGGCCTTTGGGAAAGTGGAACCTATTGGCATCTCGAAACTCGCCCCGACGAACTTGAAAAATTGGATGACCTGCCCTTGAAGAAGGCGGCTTCGGCGATCGATGCCAAGCTCAAAGCATCGGCCTTTCAAACCTTGGTTCATGGGGACGCCAAGCTGGCCAACTTTTGTTTCAGTTCCGACGGATCGGAAGTGGCGGCGGTTGACTTTCAATATGTTGGAGGCGGTTGCGGAATGAAGGATTTGGCTTACTTCGTCGGGAGTTGTTTCAGGGATGAGGAAGCCGAGAGGCGGGAGAGCGAGGTCCTTGACTTCTACTTCCGAGAACTTGAGGTCTTCGTCGAATGGACTGGGATCAAGATTCGTTCCCCTGACCTAGAGGCGGATTGGAGGCCCTTGTACCGGGTGGCTTGGGCCGACTTTCATCGATTTATGAAAGGCTGGAGCCCCGGTCACTGGAAGCTCAGCGACTATAGCGAACGGGTCACCCGGGAAGTGATCGAATCCTTGCAGGAGGAAAGGGTCTGATGAACCTGAAGGCATTGACCAAGCAAGCGGTTCAAGCCGCCGTCGAGGCCGGTGAGCTCATTCGTTCCTATCAGGATAGTGAAGTTGAAGTTCTCCACAAAGAGGGCGGGGACACCTATGCGTCGCAAGTCGTGACCGAGACCGACCGCAAAGCACAAGATGCCATTTTGCATATTCTCGGCCCGTCTTGCGAAGAGTTCGATCTCGCGGTGCTTACGGAGGAGAACGAGGATGACGGTAGTCGTTTCGAAAAGAAATTCTTTTGGTGCATCGACCCGATGGACGGGACTTTGCCGTTTATTCGCAAGGAACCGGGTTATTCCGTTTCCATCGCATTGGTGGCGAGAGACGGGTCGCCCCAAATCGGGGTGGTTTACGATCCGGTTTACGACGTTCTTTGGCAGGCGACGAAAGGGCAGGGCGTTCGCCGAAACGGCGAGCCTTGGACTTTGGATGCATCGTCGAAAGAACTGACCTTCACCTACGACCGCAGTTTTACGGACCGTCCGGAGCGTGACCGGGTATTGCAGGAACTCGCGGACTATGCCCAATCACTTGGCTTGAAGAAACTGGTGGCTGCCCAGTTCGGAGGAGCGGTGATCAATGCCTGCCATGCATTGGAGGCAGCACCGGGTTGTCATTTCAAGTTTGCCAAACCGCAGGAGGGTGGGGGAAGTCTCTGGGATTATGCTGCCACTGCCTGCTTGTTCGAAGAAGCAGGCGCCGTGGTAAGCGATGTGCATGGCGAGCTTCTCGATCTTAACCGTTCGGATTCCACTTTCATGAATCACCGCGGAGCCGTCTATGCCACGGATCAAGACTTGGCCGAGCGAATTAGGAAAATTTTATCCTCATTCGAATAGTTTAAGCATTTCAAAAGCAGCCTTACGCTATGCTTATCGCTTGCAAGGAATGCGTGAAACTTGAAGGATGAAGCTATACCTAATATGAAAAACTTCACCCCCTTTGCTTTCTGCACAAGCTTCCTGCTGGCGTTTCTTTCCCTCGGTGCCAAGCGGCCGAACATTCTCTACCTCTACGTTGATGACATGGGGTGGGGGTCCATTGGTCCGAATGGTCAGGCCGAACGGAAGGCACTTGGCAAGCCCTATGTACTGACTCCCAGCCTGGACCGCCTGGCGGCTGCCGGAGTCAACTTT
>JABHOU010000237.1 GCA_018695085.1 Opitutia bacterium
CCCGCGGCCCCAAAAATCTCGGCTATGCCTTGCGAAACCAAAACTGGCGTTACGGCAAATGGCCTGATGGGGAAGAACTTTACAACTTGCGCAACGACCAACAGGAAAAGAACAACCTCGCTCAAAAGGAACACCTCAAAGAGAGGCTGTTGGAGTTCAGGAAGATTCTGGCGGACAAACAAAAGCTAGTAGAAAAAAGCAACTAAGCTTTCTGTAAATGAAAGTCGTCTTCCAACTGCTGCCATGCATCCTGCTTTCCATTCAGCTCCATGCCGCACGGCCCAATATTCTTGTCCTGATGGCGGATGACTGGTCTTGGCCGCATGCCGGCGCCCTGGGCGACAAGACCGTAAAGACTCTGACCTTTGACAAATTGGTCCGCGAGGGGGTTCTCTTCGAACGAGCCTTTGTGAGTTCGCCCTCCTGTACGCCTAGTCGCATGGCGATTGCAACCGGTCAGTGGCATTGGCGCCTCGGAGAAGCCCAAAACCTGGGTGGCTCGCTGGCCAAGGAGGTGCCGACCTACGCCGACCTGCTGGCTGCGACCGGGTACCATACCGGATTCAGTCGCAAAGGCGCTTCGCCCAGCAAGCATACTTATCGCGGGACTGATCCATTCGGTCCGCGCTTCAAGAATTTCGAATCCTTTTTAGCGGAACGAAAGAAAGATACGCCGTTTTGCTTTTGCTATGGCAGCGGGGCCCCTCATCGCCCCTACGTTCTCAACAGTGGAAAGGCCACCGGTTTGAAAACGGAGGGCATTGCCTTGCCCCCCGGTCTTCCCGACCACCCGACCGTACGCAACGACCTTTTGGATTACTACGCTGCGGTTCAACTCTTTGACCGCGAAGCGCAGGACATCCTCGCCCAATTGAAAAACAAGGGAGAATTGGAAAACACCATCATCGTGATGAGCGGGGACAACGGCATGCCCTTCCCCCGGGCCAAAGCCACTCTGTACGATACGGGAACGCGCGTCCCCTTGGTGATCCGCTGGGCAAAACAGGTGAAGGCGGGGCGCAAAGTCAGTGACTTCGTCAGCCTATGTGATCTCGCGCCGACCTTTCTCGAGGCTGCCCGGCTTGCAGTTCCCAAAGCCATGAGCGGGCGGTCTCTCTTCCCTCAGCTCAAAGCCAAACGGTCTGGGCATATCGATGCGGAAAGGGATCACGTCCTGACTGGAATGTCTCGCCACTGCTTTCCCTACCCACGGAAAGCCCTTCGGACCGAACGATTTCTCTATGTCCGAAATAAGAACCCGGAGAATTGGATCACCGGGCGGCGAAAGGGCCCTCCGCAGACCTTCGACTTTTCCAAGCGCCACTGGCCCAAGGGAGCGGAAGCGTTTTGTTTCAACGTCGATCCCTCCCCGACCAAGCAATACATGCTCACCCATCCCGACGACCCTTCGGTCAAAGCGGTATGGCCTCAAGCCTTCGGACCATATCCACCCGAGGAACTGTACGATTTGCAAAAAGACCCGGACCAAATCAGCAACTTGGCCCACGACTCGAAATCGGCAGAAGACCTGCAAATCATACGTTCTCGGTTGGATGAATTATGGAAAGTCACCTCAAATTTCTAAACTTCCCTAAACACTTCAAGTTTCAATGACCTCATGAATAACCCATTACTTTCCTTATTCTTATTTTCTCTGGTTTTTCTCTCTCCATCATTTGGAGAAAGGACCGGAAAACCGAATGTCATCGTCTTTTTGGTTGATGATTACGACAAGCCCGAGACCAGCCCTTACGGTGGCAAGGTTCTGACTCCCAACCTTGATCGTCTGGCGAAGGAAGGCATGATTTGCCACAACGCTCACGTGACGAGCACGGTCTGCACGCCTTCGCGCTACACCTTCCTGACCGGGCGCTACGCAAGCTCTTCGCATTCCAAAACCTTTCTTGAAGAATGCCCCAGAGGAACCCAAGCGCTTCCCGCCTTCAACGTCGGATTGGAATCCGACCGGATGAACGTGGGAAGGGTACTTGCGGATGCCGG
>JABHOU010000144.1 GCA_018695085.1 Opitutia bacterium
GGAAACGGAACACCTATTTCGCGCGGCCTACCTGCCTGTAGTTTCCAAGGGCTCAATTGGCTTGTTTTGCAATCCCCGGCAAGCATCACTTTCTTTTAATTGGATTAAAAATGCAGGCAATCTTGCAGAAGTTATGCCAGGCAATTCATTAGCCCTGCTGAAGGATGTCAGAGATCAAGCGCTTTCCCTTCATGCCAAGCTTCGTCCTGAAGAATCGGCAGAGTGGTCAAGTCGGGCAGAATCTCATCTGGCCTTCGAGGATCTTTTTCCTGATCCCCGATCAAGATGGATTCCCATTCGCCTATCAAGCTTTCAATGCTTTGACAAAAAAGTTCTGACTAAAATGTTCGGCGGTGATGAAGGTGAAAGCATGATAGAGTTTGTCGATCAGAATTCAGAAGTTTTCGAAGATCATTTGGGCTTTTACAAATTCCATCCTGAGGTACAGGCGATTGTCAATAGATATAAGTCGGTGAATCCAAGTGAGGAAGATGACGAAAACCTTATGGCGTTAATCACTGAAACTTGGATGCAACGAAAAAGTGACAGTGAATCCAAACGTAATGACCTAGAGGCTGAACGCGAAAACATTCATAGTGAACTTAATGGTATAGACAAAAAAATAGATACTTTGAACGGATTGAAAAAAAATCTTCTTCATAGTTTCTTGAATCCGGAGTCTCGTAAACCCAAGCGAGAGATTTCACTTTCAGTTGCACCTGTTTTGCTCATTTTGGGATTAACCACGATTGGAGTTAGCCTAGCTTTTCGGGAACTCCTCGGACCTTATCACGCTGCCGCGGGTATTGCACTTGCTCTCTTCGGGTTTTTTTGGCCGTCGACTAAGTGGCAATCTCAACGACAAATCGCCGAAAGCGGAGGCATGGATCGTTTTGCAATCGAAACGCAGCAACGCATGCTCGGTCACAAGATCATGGGCTTGAGCACAAGAAAAAGTCGTCTGCGAAACTCTATTGAGGATATCGATGAAGGCATTGAGAAAATAGACGCATCCCTCCAGCAGCCTTATATATCGAACGGTTGAACAATTTCATTGGCAAGTTCTAGTAATTTCTTTGTACGACGAGAAGTCTTATCAATTTCACATTCCCACACTAAGCATACCTTCCACTTCGCTTTTTTCAGAAGGCTAAGGTTTTTTTGATCGCGGGCAATATTTCTCTCGAACTTGGATTGCCAGAAATCTACACGCGTCGATGGCATGGTCGCACGCGGACAACCTTTGTGCCGGTGCCAAAAGCATCCATTCACAAATACTACGCATCTGTGTTTCGGCAGAACAACATCAGGTCGTCCGGGTAGCTTTTTTTCATGAATTTTAAAGCGAAACCCGAGTCCATGAAGGTATGAGCGGACGATCAATTCGGGTTTTGTGTTCTTTGATCCGACTCGACTCATGACATATGATCGTTGTTCTTCGGAGAAAATGTCACCAGCCATAATTACAAAAGACTTTTCATGCAGTTGATGCTTTCTCTCGTTGCCCGTTATGGAATCATGTTTCTACTTGTCCTTCCTTAGGTTTTCGTTCACTCGAATCAAGGTGTCAAGCAATCGACTTGATTGGTCTTTCGGAAAACAGGACATGGATTTCATTTGTAGTTCTAGTGCAAGAGTTCGAGAACGCACATAAATTGATTCGCCTCTCGGAGTCAGGCTCATGACTTTCCGTCGAGAGTCATGCCTGTCTCTCTCTCTCTCGATCAATTCAAGTGCCTCGAGCCTATCCACTAAGTCCGCAATATTGTTTTGGTTGCTTGCCGTGAGTTCTGCTAAATCGCACTGAGAGAGTGAGGACTTCTTGTATTCCGAAAGCCAGCGTAGAATCGTGAATTGAACTGGAGTTAAGCCCGTTTCCCGCAATAGTTCACGGAAGGATTTATTGAGGGAGAACCATGCCGTTCGCAAAAGGACGGGAAAGCGATGCTCTTCATCCAACATTGATAAAGCAGTTAGTCACTTAATTGGTTTTTCTCCGTAAGGTGCGGCAAATCAAATCGGAACCTCGACTTCAGCGGCAAAAGGAAAGCGGGAGAATTCTTTTGAAGTGGAAGGCTTATAACGAAGCTAATTGAGTAACTTTAAGTAGAATGGGACTTGTGGATCGCAATAGTATTATCTCTTTTCCGTTACTTCATAGATGGCGCCATTCCAGTCAAGTACGAGGAGTTCGCCAGTAGCTTCGTAGCAAAAGTTTACGGGCTTAAAGGAACCTTTAGTAATTTTGGCAGGGATGCCGGGTTCTTTCGTTTCACCAACTGGGTCACCTGCATGAGACCAATTAAGCTTTTTTACGTCCACAACCTTTTCTTTGGAATATTTCAGTGCCCAGAAATTGCCTGTCCCCCAATCCCCGAACAGGTAATGATCACGCAGTGTCGGTAGGTTCTTTCCTCGATAGACAATGCCACCGCTAACGCTGAGTCCAAGGGTGCGATCATATTCAAAGACGGGGTCGACGAATATTAAATCGGCGGGAGGTTCGCGGTGCTTCAGGGCAAACTTGACTGTTCCTTCCCTGAAGCTCCATCCATAGTTGCCACCCTTTTGAATGATGTTTATCTCCTCGCGTTGATTCTGGCCTACGTCTGCGCAAAAAAGCGTATTGCTGGCATGGTCCCAGTGAATCCCCCAAGGGTTACGTAAGCCGAGAGCCCAGATTTCCGCCCTGCATCCAGGTTCACCGACGAAAGGATTGTCCTTGGGAATGCCGTAAGGGAGGTCTCCCGTACGGGAATCGACGTCGATGCGAAGGATTTTACCGTAGAGAGCAAAGGTATTTTGGGAATGATCGAGAGGGTCATTAGCTTTTCCGCCATCACCGGTGGAGAGGTACAGAAAATTGTCGGGACCAAAAACAGGATTTCCGGAATTATGATTCCAAAAAGGTTGCGGGAGTTCCAGGAGGAGTCGCTCGTATTTTCCATCAGGCTTGGTAGGGTCCTTTTTGCTCATGCGTCTTTCCACGAGTCGACTGCGCTTGGGATTCTGCAAGGTGTAATAAAGATAAAACTTTTTGTTCTTCTTGAAATTTGGATGAAAGACGAGCCCGAGGAGACCTTCCTCGAATGCTTTCTCAATCATGTTCATCCCCGAAAGGTCTAGAAAGATCTCCGATTCACTGGATGAACGATCCTTTGGCAGGGTTAGTATCTTCCCTCCCTGCAAGACCAGCAGTTCCTTGCCCGAACCATCAGGCATTACCACGATGCTTATGGGTTTTGGCGCATCAATCTTTTCGTAGACGCGAGAAAGTTGATAATCTACAGCAGCTTGCCCAAGTGAGAGGCAATAAAGAAAAGGAAGAAAAAGGAAGAGGTGATTTCTCATGCTTATAAAGAATTCGAACTATATTACTTCAAAGGAAAGATTGATTCGTCAACTGCAATCAAAGAGATATTCCGTACTTCTCAAAGCAGTCGGGCGTGATAGTTGTTCCCGCTCCAGGTTGCTCAGGCATACGATAACGCCCATCCTTAACGCAGACGGGTTCCTCGAAGCAATGAAGAGTCCATGGAATGAATTCCAGTTGCTCACAGCCGGAATGGGCAATGACAGCATGAAGCTGAGCCTGCATCATGTCGCCGTGATGGGGAGATACTGGTATATTGTGGACAAGTCCGAGATCGGCGATCTCCCAAAGTCCGGTAATTCCTCCGCATCTCGAGGCGTCGGGTTGAAGGTAGTGGACTGCTTCGGCAGTTGCAAATTCAAGAAACTGGTGACGATTGTAAAGTAATTCACCAAGGGCTATAGGTGTGTCAATCGCTTTAGCTAGTTTGGCATGCCCCCTAACGTCATCGTGCCAAAGCGGTTCCTCGAACCACGTGACGTCGAAGTCCGCGAGGCGAGAACCGTACTGAATGGCTGTCGGCAGGTCCCACTTGGCGTTAGCGTCGACCATTAAGCGGACCTTTGAACCGATTGCGGATCGAACGGCTTCTATACGCTCCAAATCCTCTTTCGGATCCGGCTTGCCCACCTTCATCTTAACTGCGGAAAAACCTTCTTCCTCAATCATGCGGCGACAGCCATCCACCAACTTCCCTTTGGATAGGTTCAGCCATCCGCAGTCAGTATTATATGCTTCAATCGATTTCCCCGCAGAACCGCCTAAGAGATGCCAGAGAGGTTCGCCGACTGCCTTTGCCTTAATGTCCCACAAGGCAATGTCCACAGCCGAAAACGCCATTTGAGTAATCCCTCCCCGACCAACCCAGTGAGTGGGTGGATCATAGAGCAGTTTGCAATGAAGAGACCGCACCTCGCGTGGGTCCTCGCCCAGAAGGAGTGGAGCATAGACGTCGGAAATGCAAGAGGTGATTAACTTGTCGAGACTCGCTACCGCATGAGTGCCTGTGTACCCGAATCCCACAAGTCCCGAATCGGTAACGATTCGGCACCCTGGCATTCCCCAATGGCTAATCTCGTGAGTAGAGTCTGCAATCCCGCCTCCAGTTACGGGGACATGTAGCAAAAAAGGAGCGACTTCTATAATTTTCAAGGAAAGTCATTCCTTGGAATAAACCGTCTCTACAAGCTTGCCGTCAGAATAGCGAAGCTGAGAGGCGATGCTTCCGTCTTCACTCCAAATGGTTTCAAGGCCATTCATTTTTCCGTTCACGAAATTCGCTTCATAGGACTTGAGACCATTCTCTCCCCACCAAGTCTCCGTGCCGGCTTTCTCCCCATTTGAGAAAACTGTTTTTGTAGCCTGAACGCCGTTGGAATGATAGGAATTGCTGAATCCGTGAACCAGTCCGTTCTGATAATTGGTTTCAGATTGCAGTTTCCCATCATCACCGAACAATTTCACTTTGCCAGACACCACCTCTCCAGTTATACCATCAGTCAACCTGTTCTCGGCATCATACTTGTTCCATTCTTCAAAACTCTTGGCAGAGCCTCGAAAAACAGACTGGTTGGATTCAGTTTCACGATTGGCAACTTCGGCAACTACTTTGTCGAAAGGATTTACGATTGAGTTGACGTCGACTTCCTCGATGTCATTCCCCCACCCCTTGGCCGCTCGAACCAGTTTCCCATCCGGGTTCCACCAGTACGCGATGCCCGCACGAAAACCGCTGTCAAAGTTGGCTTGATGTTCTGGTGCCCCCGAAAGGTAAAGGCGGGTAATGCGACCATTGTACGGTTTCTCGATGGTGCGAACATAAAGTCGTTTCACTTCGACGGGTTCATTCACTATCTGCTCTTCCAGTTTGGGTTTTGACCCTTCCGCCTCCTCTCCTTCGTCGGGAACTTCAATAAGGATTTTCTTCTGCCTCTCAATGTTCTCGTATCGCTCCACGAATGTCGCGAGGTAATGAGCAGAGTTTCCGATCCAGTCGGCAGATGGGATCGGTTCGTCCACACGGGAAGGAGCAGATGGCTGGGATTGACCGGAAGGGGGAACCGGACTTAAGGCAGCATTATGTCGGTCGACCTTATCCGAGGACGAATTTGATTCGCTGTCGGGAGGCTGAATGGGCTCATCGCCGCAACCACTAAACAAGAACAAAGCGTAACATGAGATTAAGCTAAAAAGAACACAATGGGAATTTTTCATATTAACAGTAAAACGAAACACTTGGCTTTGTGGCAAGTCGGTAAAAGCCTTCCCTCTTGCTCCTTTGCGAAGGTCTCTATTTAAGGATATGCATGAAAATTACAGGTATTACCGCATATCGGGTAGAACTTCCTCTGCACGAAGGCAACTATGCATGGTCAGGTGGCAAGTCCGTTCAAGTTTTCGACAGCACCATCGTCAAAGTTGAAACGGATTCCGGTTTATTCGGCGTGGGGGAGGTTTGTCCGCTAGGTCCTTTTTACCTGCCCGCCTACGCCGAGGGTGTGCGTACGGGAATAGGAGAGTTGGGCCCTCATCTCATCGGGCAAGACCCGACACGACTATTACCTATGAACCGTCTCATGGATGCAGCGCTCAAGGGGCATCCATATGTCAAGTCCGCTATCGATATCGCGTGCTGGGATATTCTCGGACAGGCGTCAGACCAACCGATCTGCGAACTGCTGGGTGGGCGGCATGCGGAAGACTTGATTCTGTATCGAGCTATCTCTCAGAGGTCGCCTGATGAAATGGCGACAAACGTGGCGGAATACCGAGCAGAGGGCTATACCCGATTCCAGCTTAAGGTCGGTGGCGATCCGGATGTAGACATCGAGCGTATTCATGCCGTTGCCGAGCAGCAGCAAAGTGGGGAAAAGCTCATTGCCGACGCCAATACGGGATGGACGCAGCACGAAGCGGCGAGAGTCGCCGGCGCAGTAAAGGATCTCGACGTATACTTGGAGCAACCTTGCCTTACATACAAGGAGTGCCTCTCCATTCGTCGACGTACCGCCCTCCCCTTCGTTATGGACGAGAACATCGACGGCTTGCCGATTTTACTTCAAGCCCATAACGACGACGCCATGGACGTGGTGAATATCAAAATTTCCAAATTCGGAGGTCTTACCAAAGCGAAACAGGCCCGCGACTTGTGCGTGGACTTGGGCATCGCCGTAACTGTTGAGGACAGTTGGGGTGGAGACCTCGTAACAGCAGCAATTGCCCATCTCGCCCAAGGCGTCCCGACTGAACTGCTCTTCACTTCGACCGACTTCAACAGTTACGTAACGGTCAGCGCCGCCGATGGTTCCCCCCAACGTGAGCGAGGCAGGATGTCAGTCTCTGGGAGACCCGGCCTAGGGGTCACCCTTAGGGAAGACGTGATCGGCGATCCTGCTTTGAAGATTACCTAGGGTCAACAGTCTCGCCGTCAACTTCGTCGTTCTCACGAACTTCTTCCTCGAGTTCACGTATATAATTGCGAATTTCTTCGACTTCTCCCTGCTCGCCTTCTTTTTCGCCCATGGCTAATTCGAAGTGTGCTTCCATTATTTCGCGCTGGAGGTGAAACCTGATCCGCATGGATTCTGCGGACTCCACAACTTGATCGAATCCTTCCTCCTCGGCGTCTGTCGAAGCAAGAACCTTCTTCAGTCGCTCCCACTCCTTGGCGAGATGCTCGTGCTGTTTCGCCATTGAGTTTGCCAACTCAACCTGTTTTTTCGCTCGAAACATTTCGAGGGCTATGGCTTCGAGTTCATCTTGGGTCTCCATTCGACGAAATTCAAGTTCCCGCATTTCTCGGGCTATGTGAAAGTCCTTTTCTGCAACGAAAAGGTGTCGTTGGATCTGCTCGGCTTCCTCGTGGCGATCATTGACCCTGGCGGTATCAAGTTTTTCAGAGAGTTCAGCCAGTTGCTTATGCCTAGCAAGATTTCCTCGAGAGTTCTCAAGTCTTAGCTGCAAATGACGGATATGATCTCCATCCTCACTTTCCCTGGCTAGACGCAATTCAAACTCAAGGTGAGACATCACCGACTTAATGCGCGACAAGTCCCGATTCTGGTGAGCTTTATGAATGCTTCGCATGAAGTCGGGAATGGAGAGCTCCAACCCATCTCCGTCCTTCGCAAGCAACTTCTCGTGCTGCGACAAGATTTCCTGCCATATCGCAACGTCTTTGTTCGCCCTGACTAACTCGAGTTCCATGTGCTGAATGAAAGAGGCATCACCTTCTTGCCGTGCATTCTCAAGTTCTTCTTGAAGATGCTCGGTTTCCTCCTCCAACTCATCCAGTTCGTTACTCAAATCTTCTCCGACCCCCTCTAGGTCTTCGAGTATGCCTTCAGGGGCATCTTCGCCAATCAAGACACCTGAGGGAAAAAATAAAAAAGGGATTATTAGAATCTTCACGATTGCATTCATTCGTATATCTCTAACAGAGTTATGGCTAAAAGGGAATGTCTCCTTTGCAAGTTCTTAACTGAAAAAGCAAGCCGAGAAAGAAATTCCGCCAGTTCGATTCAACCGACAGAAAAAACTCAAATCATGTACCGTTTACTCGCATCAATCACTATACTCTCAACCTTTGCTCTCAACGCTAAAGAACCCAAGTTCAGACAGCAAGACATCGACGTCAAGGTAGGTGTCGGGTACGGTCTCCAACTCGCCGACATGAACGGCGACGCGAAAACCGACATCGTGCTGGTCGACAAAGACAAGGTGGTTTGGTATGAAAATCCCACTTGGGCCAAGCACCGGATCAGCGGTCATCTTACCGAGCGTGATCACGTATGCGTCGCCGCCCGCGACTTGGACGGTGACGGCAAGGCGGAGGTCGCCGTGGGGGCCCAGTGGAATCCGGGCGACACCGTAAACAGCGGAGCCGTTTTCTATCTCAAGCCTACTCCGGACCGTTCCGGCGACTGGAAGCCCATACAGTTATATCACGAACCCACGACACACAGAATGCACTGGGTCAAAAACCCGTCAGGAGTTTACGATCTTGTCGTCAAGCCCTTGACCGGAAAGGGCAACCGAAACTATGTAGGTGCTGGTCTCAAGATGCTGGCCTACAAAATACCAGAGAATCCAGAAAAGGGTAAGTGGACTACTAGTCTCGTCTGCGACTTCCTCCACAACAGTCACAACTTCCACCCCGTGAACTGGGACAAGGACCCCGAGGATGAACTGCTGGTCACTGGCATGGAGGGAACGTGGTTCCTTAATCGCCAGAAGGACGACACATGGACACGGAAACTTATCGCAAAGCCATTCGGTGGTGAAGTTCGTGATGGTCACCTTCCCGATGGGCGGCGGCTTGTCACCACCATTGAACCGCGTCACGGTTCCGTGGTCGCGTGCTATGTTGCCAATGGCGAAAAGTGGACCCGATACGTACTCGACACAACCTTGAAGGATGGTCACGCCTTGGCGACTGCCGACTTTCTTGGTCTAGGTGGCGACCAAGTCGTTGCAGGTTGGCGCGGAATGCGTCCCAAGGCCGTTCCAGGCGTGAAACTTTTTGTTCCGCTCGACAAGGATTATGCAAAATGGAAAACCTACCAACTCAGCGGAGCCGAAATCGCCGTCGAAGACATCAAGGCTGGCGACTTGAATGGCGACGGCAAGCCTGAGATCATTGTGGCTGGGCGACAGACCCACAACCTGAAGATTTTCTGGAACGAGTCCTGAGGTCGAGTGGTCACGGAGCAGGTGCTCTATTCGAGAGACTGCCCATAAGAGCAATACTCTTTCCTCATTGATTAGTTTACGTACGCATGTTGAACAGGAAAACTAAAGAGTGCTTGCGTCGCTTGCATCGAGATGTTTCCGTTAAGGCATGAACAGAAAAGTGCTCTGTGTTGACGACGAGGATTCAATTCTAAAAGGCATGCATCTTCATCTCTCCCGAGAGTTCGACTTGTCCACGGCCACTAGTGGAGAGCAGGGATTGAAGACTTTTCGTGAGGAAGGTCCCTTTGCCGTTGTAGTGGGAGATATGCGAATGCCCGGCATGGATGGCACCGAAATGCTCAAGCAGATCAAGGATCTCGATCCCAAGGTAAAAACCATTCTACTCACTGGGCACGCTGACTTTGAAGTCGGCGGTGCGGACTTGCTTCAATCCGGGCAACTCTACCGAATTTTCACCAAGCCTTGTGCTCCCGCTAAGCTTAAAAGCACTATTGAAACCGGTATTCGAGAATACAATGCACCGGATGAGGAGCCGGAGCAAGAAGTGCATTATTGACTTCACGTATTGAGATTGCCCCGCATCATGTTAAGCGAGGAACTCGAATGCAGGATGCGCTGCCAACTAATTTCGGGAAGGAGTCCGCAACCCGAATCGGTAAATGATTTCAGGAACGAGACCTCGAAAGTCTCGCAGTGCTTGGAAGTCCATTATTTCGAAAAACAAACTGGAACCTTCCGCAGTAAGGACGAGTGACAGCTCGTTTGAATTTTTTTGCTTCTTTACCGGACGAACTTTCAGCCACGGCACCTCGAAGGGAGATTCGTCGGGCAAGCCCGAAATAGACTTTTCCTGGAGTCTTTGAATGGATCGGATGTAGCGTCCATTAGATGTTTCTCTGGCGAATCTAAGCGGGGAATCGAATCGCCTTAGGGCAATGCCGTCTTCGGTTTTTCTGAAACTAAAACCAAATCGATCATTCAATACCGACAAGTAAGCTCGCGAGAGGCCCGCTAGCGACCAAACAGCACTCAAAGAGGAATTTCTGAAGTAAACTGGTTTTCGTCTCATTATCTTACAGCAACCCTTCCTCGTTAAAGTCACACCCCAGTCGGAACCATATGAAAGCGGATCCTGATCCATGGAGAAACCTTTGAATGCAGGCAGGAGGAGGATATCTACGAGGGAAGAACTCAATGCTTCGTCAAAGTCCTCGCGCTCAAGGAACAACCTGCCCAGCATTCCCTTTCTCAAACTGCACCATGCATAGGAAACCCAAGCGGTTCTCTTCGATGAGCGAACAGCCATCTGAAATACGACCCACGAAGAAGATGAATCCATCCTTTTGGTGAAACGCGGAGGAAAATCAGGTGTCCTCGATTCAATCCATCTAAAAATTTTACCCTCTAGGAGCACTTGGCCATCGTCACCAAATGGATCAACGACCAAATCCGGGTTCGCCTGCAGGGATTGCTCTTGCTGAGCGATGCTCATATCGCAAAAAGCAAAATTGTTTTGAGGGAGATATCCCCCACCACGTACTTCGCGGATCTCGGATCGGAAGAGCAATTGAGATATCTGCGGGAAGAACTGCTTCTCAGGTCGAGTATTTGCATGACCTTTCATTTCTCCCAGCACTCCATTGTTCAGAATGAAGGTCAGGTGAGGTTTCCAGAACAGCAGATCTCTTTTGCGAACCGGTTCTCGCAGTGACAACAGAATGTCGCCATGGCGACCGCCTCCGTTTCCGCAATGCCTCATGGCTTGAGCTTCTTGACAAGACTGCCCTTCATCAACGGCAAACCAAGTCCATTCGTTCTCAAGTTCGAGGTAGGGTTTACCATCCGTACAAAAACGGTCGCCTCCCACAAGCTTCTGCAGTCGTTCCTCCATTTCCTCGAAATCCCGAAGGATTTCTCCTGCCGACTTCGGGGAAAGCCTCTTTCCCTTGCGGAAGTGAAAGGAATAGTCCTTCATGAGAGTCGCCTGATACATGCCGGCAAGACTCTGGTAATGTGGCCAGTTCATAGTGAAGTCGGATTCCAAGTCGGCAAGCACTCGGTCGTCATCGAAACCCTTCAGCTTACGTTCGATCTTCCGTCGAATCTTGGGGCGAATACTTCTTCCGCTACTGTTGCGTATTCGTAGTAGGGCTCCTCTCTGAACGAGGCTGAGGAACCAGATTATGCGGTCATCCTTTTGGAGATGCTCCATTGCCCACTCCACTACGTTTTCAAAATTTAGTTGAACATGATCCAGTTCCTTCAGGAGCACACTGGAACCGAGTCCGCAAAACATTCCCATGTATCTTTCTTTGCGTTTCACCTGAATCCGTTGATTCACTATAATATAGTTTCAAGCTGCCTGCAAATGGTTGCTGCTCTTAGCTGTCGTCATCCTTACGGCAAACAAGCGAGAAATGGGGCATCACCAATACCATAAGAAGTTGTTCTAACCCTCTCGACGAAACAGCGGTTTTTCTTCCTTCAACTTAAGCGAACGGAGGATTGTTCTCCCATTTATGCGTCCGCTTAGGTCGGAGAGGATTAATCCCTCCTCCATCTTTTTCATTTTCATTAGAATGCGGAACTTAGGAAAGTCAAAAGACACCCAAACCCCGTCCTTGCGGTAACCTACTATTGTTTCCTTTTCCCAAGTGCCTTTTACGACGCAATCGAACAATCCCCTCATTAGAGCCGTATTGTTTGCAAGCAGTTCGAGTTTCACGTTTTTGCTCCCGTCCGACAACACCAGTTTCCCTCGGTAAATGCCTTCCGCCGAAAAATCATTGCGACAGGAGGGGGTCAGGGCAATCACCCCAAGGATAAGTGGGTGAAGAGGATGAACCCTCATTTCCGTCGACCCTTACACTTGGGTTAGGAACCAGACCCCGGCGCCGGTGGTGGAGAGAATGAAGATTAAGGAGAGGAGATTTGCGTACATGGATTTAATTGGATTATAACTACAAATACACCAAATACCCAAGAACTTCAAATGATTTTCTGTTTTTTTTGAAAAAACTTAAAAAATTACGAAATCCGCTTCCACGATGACGATTCCTTTCGTTGTTGATAATAAAGAATTCACGCTCATTGATTGAAGCATGGAGAATCAGCCTCGAACGGACATCCTGCAAGCTGTCGCCCATAGGTTGGCGGCAGTCAAACTCCCCCACCCTCTCAGAGTGGGGATAGACGGCGTCAGCGCATCCGGGAAAACTGTCCTTGCCGACGAATTGGCTGGAATTCTCCAAAAAATGAATCGCGCAGTGATTCGCACCGGCATCGACGGTTTTCACAATCCTCCCGAGATCAGGCATCGACGGGGCTCGATGTCCGTCGAGGGGTACGTCGAGGACTCCTTCGACTACTCGGCGGTGCACAAATGCGTCCTCGAACCACTTGGGCCTGAGGGAAGCCTTGGCTACCAATCCGAGATTTTCGACCACGCGACAGGAACCAGAAAAAAGAGCGATCAGGTTTTAGCATCCCCAGATGCCATACTCCTGTTCGAGGGTGTGATGCTGTTCAGGAAGGAGATCGCAAACGCCTTCGACTATAGGATACTCGTCGATACTACATTCGAGGTAGCACTGGAACGGGCCAAGACGAGGGATTTGAAGCATTTCGGCAACATGCAAACTCTCCTCGAAAAATACACCCGACGTTTCATCCCAGGCCAAAAACGTTACTTGGCCGAGTGCCGACCTGCGGAACAAGCTAATGCTATATTTCAGAATGACGATCCGTATCGACCCAAAATCAAGTTCAACAGGTAAGGGGCGCGCGAGAACTTGAGGGATTCGCACTGACTCTTGCAGGGGCAGGACGAACCTTGGCAAGGGTTTACAAAAGATTCAGCGCAAATATTCCGAGTCCCCAAAAGCATGCGATAAGAATCCCGGTGAATAGCCAGCCCTGCAGCTTTTCGGCGCCCGTGTTGATGGCGTATCCACCGATGAAGGCAATCAGGGACATGACTCCAAGCACGGAAAGGACGACGGTGGTTTGAGGCTCGGGAAATTTGTCTTTCGGGCTATCCGGACCATAAGGCAGACAACCGCTCTGCATGAGCGAATTAAAGATGGGCAGGGCCAAAATAGCGACTAGGCCGAGACAGCCGATGACCAAGATTATCTGCACCGGGGAACTTCCTCGTCGGGAGGTTATGGGAATGGCGTAGTCCACGCCGACGATTCTGCAGAGGGATCGTTCGGGGCGTCAACGGGAAAGCTGCGTCGGGGCCGGCGGATGGAGCAAGGGAGCGGGCATTCCCACGGCAATTCAGTTGCCGGGAGGAGCGGGAGAAGACTTGTCCCGTTTGCCGTCTTCTTTGGGGGGGCGCAGACCGAGGGCTTTTTCCTCCTGCACCAGATCGACGATTCGGCGCACCTTCACGCCGTTGGGGCTGGGCAGCATGAAGACGATCGTCCGGGTGCGAGGGTTGTCGCTCCAGATGGTGGAATACACCTTGCGAAGCGCGGTTCCCTTTTTCTTGAAGACGCGGACGACGAGATCCCCGAATTCATCGAGGCGGGCCTTGATCATGGCCTGCCCCAAGGCGGGGAGCTGGCCCTTGTCCAAGCCGAACTGCAGGGAAAGGGGGTGGTCGCAACGGGAAAAGAACCAGTAGGAACCAGCGGGAAAGCCGACGGGATCAAAATTGATAGGCTTGACCCGGTAGGCGGGGGCCGTGAGATTGTCCTTGAAAAAGAACAGGAAGACCTCTTTCCAAGTGGAGTCGATGGCGGTGTCGACAACGGGATGATAAACGATTTCGGGTGGCTTGTCGTCGATGCCATCCGGCTTGTTTTTCGGATCCGCGGGTGCCTCCGGGCTTGCTTTCTTCTCCTTTTTCTCGACCTCGACAGCGCGGTAGAAAGTCAGGGGGGATTCGCCGTAGTAGGCGTATTTTCGAGAACGTCCGCCATTGGGCAGGAACACCTCGATGAACTCGCCGCGCTCCTTGCCGTCGACGAAGTAGCCGAGGTCGTCTATGGA
>JABHOU010000153.1 GCA_018695085.1 Opitutia bacterium
GACCCGATCCTCGATCACCTTGCCGCCATATCAGTCGGAGTATACCGAAACCGCTGCGTACTCGACCTCGACTACCCAGAGGACCGAGACGCCTCCGTCGACGCAAACGTCGTCATGACGGGCTCCAGCGAATTCGTCGAAGTGCAATCCGCCGGAGAGGAAGCCACTTATACCCGCTCCCAACTCGATGAACTTCTCACGCTTGCCGAAAAAGGCATCGGGGAACTCGTCGACAAGCAAAAGACAGTTCTGACCCCGCAATAATCGATTACCCACACTGCGACCGACGCTTCCGGAAACAGTCAAGTATTCTTCTACGCCATACACTCCTTTCGGAATTCATAATCACCGGCCTGTTTTCAAGGGTTGCCGGCACTGCCTTGGGAACTTACTCCTTTCAGTCAACATGCGAGCTTTCTTGAAATGCATTAAAGGACTTGGTCACCAAAGGCTGGTATTGCTTGCTTTGGGAACCCTTGCATCGACAACGGGTCCGACACTTCAAGCTCAGATCGACCTTTCTGCCGACCTGCGCTACCGGGCCACTCTTTTCGAGGATTACGGACTTTACGAAAAGAACAGGATGGGCACCGACTCCTCCGAACTGGAGCACGAGTTCCGGGCCGACCTCTCCTTGACCAAGGAGCGCCATCTTCTGGAACTTCGCCTGGGTCGCCGCATAATCGACGAAGCCGAGTTCAAGCACCCCCCCGAGGAAGACGTTCATCGCATCCATCAAGCCTACTTGGATTTTTCACTTCCGGGTTCGGACACCCTGAACCTTCGTGTGGGCAGACAAGAGTTGAGCTACAATCGAGGCATCTTGATCGATGGGGACGACTGGGACATGGAAGGAAACAGTTTCGATGCCCTGAAGTTTTATCGAGACGGATCAACTTGGGATCTGGACGTCCTTTACGGACAATTGGCAAAGGATCGTCACAACCGACTTGCGGGTATTAACCTGGAAAGAACTTCTCCCACCCGAACAATCAACGAGTTCTACTTCTGGTACTTCGGCATAGGAGACGAACAGGACAGCTTGCCCCTCAGCGGAAATCCCGAACTGGAGGTCTACGACTTCGGCACGCGAATGGAAGGCAAGCTTTCGAGACCTCTCTTCTACCATTGGATGGTCAACTACCAGACGGGCAAGATGAAGGCAGGCGGGGCCAAGGATCTGCAAGCCTACAACCTCGTCGCCAACTTGGACTATTTCGTGGATCACTCCGTGGTGAGAAACGTCGGCATCGAGTACTCCCTGTCATCCGGTGACGACAGCGACACGACCGGACGACACGAAACCTTTATCCCCCCCTTTGCCAACAGACACGTTCGCTCCGGAGCAATGGATTGGATGAGCATGATGAATGCGGAGATGATCACCCTGTATATGTTTGCCGACGTTCACCCGAAAGTGGAGGCCCTGATTGAGTTTCACCAATTCTACCTACATTCGCAGGATTCCGCATGGTACGTTGCCGATCTTTCTCCAGCATGGTGGTGGGGTTCGAACGATTGGCCGGGTACAACAGATGCCAGCAAGGACATCGGTTCCGAACTGGATTTGCACTTGAAATTCGGAAAGGATCCTAATCGTGTTTTCACTGCTGGATACTCCCTCTTTTTTCCTGGAAAACTCATTGCGGATTGGAGTGAATCGCACTGGGGATGGGGACAAAAGGACACCACCCAATGGGCTTACGTCCAGACTGAATTCAAATTTTAGGAGGAAACCATGCGAAAACACTTTGCGATATTTGCCCTTTTGCTCAGCTCCTTTGCCAGCCTTCTTGGACAGGCGGGAAAAGGATCCGTGGTCGAAGTCGTCATCGGAAAAGCCGAATACAAATCGGGCGACCAAGTCCTGCCCGTGACAAAAGGCATCTCCATTAAAGACGGTGACACCATCGTCACGGACCTCGGGCAAATGGTGATCCTTCGTCTGGAAAACGGCGGTCAGCTCGTGGTGTACGAGAAAAGCGAGATGACCATGAAGTCTAAGGAGGGAGACGCCGCCAAGTCCATTCTCGATCTGGATACCGGTTTTCTCTGGGTGCGCGTGCCCAAGCTGAAGAAGGGTTCATCCTTCAGCGTAGATATGCCGGGCGCCTCCGCGGGGATTCGCGGAACTGCCTTCAGCGCATCCGTTACGGAAAAAAAGGAAAGTCAAGTCTGCGTTTGCGAAGGAGAAGTGAAGGTGACCAACCCCAAGGGAGAGGAAGCCACTTTGAAACAAGGCCAACTGCTCAAGGTCGACTCCAACGCGCCCATGGGGAAACCGGGAAGAGACCTAAAGTTTCTCAAGCATCCCGTCAAAAGTACCCTAACCTGCCTAAACTGCCACCAAGGCGGTTATTCGCGGGACGGTTTATACTAGAAACAACCCCGCAAACATCGGCGTCCGCACTGTTTCTGCAAAAACAATTTGCACAGATAGTGCATATACACTATGTTGGTGGATGTCATTAGTTTGTCTGGTTCTTTTCCTGCTGTTAATGCCCGCTCTTTATTTCTTCGTTCTCAACTTGGGATCGGGAAGTATTGAATATTGCCCAAACTGCGGGAGCAGAAATTCAAACGACGCCGAGCATTGCGAAAAATGCAGGCAGTACCAGCCTGCAGACGACCTCTCCGAGAACTACTGGCTTTGGGCGATTGGTAGTGGGTGTTGCTTGCTGGCCATGATCGGGTGGATCACCTCGCAGTGATAAACTTTTCCCTTTTGGTACCGCCTTCTCACAAAATCAACGATTACGACAGGAGAATACAATGAATGAAGAAATAACACTGGATTCCAAGTTCAACCCACTGGATACCATTCTGCGGACTTCGGGCATCGTAGGTTTCGTTTACGTTGTGTTCGGCGGCTTTGCCTTGGCGGGAGGAAATCCTATCTGGCTTATACATCCCGCGGAAATGGCAATTGTATTTGGGGTCACCTTCTGCGGCTTGCTTTCCACCCATCAAGTGAATTTCCTCGCCTATATTCCCAAGGCGATCATGGCATGCGTAATAAAACCGGAACCCAATCGGGAGTATTGCCAAATATCCGAAAGCGGCAGGCGATATGCGGCCTGCGGTGGCGGCTTGGCCGTAATGCTGGGAATCATCAACACCATGTCCAATCTGGAAGACCCTGAAATGATCGGAAGAAAAGTCGCTGCAGCCATGTCCGGGGTGGTCATTGCCGTCTTGATCTCGCAAGGTCTATTCGTATACCTGCGTCACTCGTTTGCCGAGAAAAAGTAAGGGGTCCTCAATTTCACACTTGGCTACCGATTCATACTTTTTTCGGAAGCCATTAAGTAATAGTCCACATCGCAGAGGAGGTTGAGGGTAGGCAAAGGGAACCGGTCTTGCGGGCAAAGTCATCTTGAAGACCTTGCGTTGATACTTTCTCCGAATCTGCGACAAGGACGGGTTTTCCGAATTGCTCTGGAATTACAGGCAAAAAGACATCTTTATTGGCTGAAGGGTTGACAGCAAATAAGAGGCGAGCGGAACCTGCGGAGCGGTCGGTGTTGATGAGGAGGGCTACTGCTTGGCCATCTTTGGATTCGAAGGATTGGTAGTAACTTTGGGGAGGATGCTCGGCAGGACATAGAAGCTTGCCCACGTCGGACATGCGCAGGGCTATCCAGTCGCGAACGTATGCATGGTGCTCGGAATGTTTTTCCAGAAGAGAATAATCGAGGGCGTTGAGGTCGCCTCGCAGGTAGGTATTGCGAACCCCTTGCTTAGAACGAAGAAAGTCCTGCCCGGCGGAGAGCATGGGAATCCCAGGAGAGGTCAGCAGAACGGCAAGAGCCAGACGATGGCGACGAACGTCGAGCTCAGTAGGATTCGAACCGTTTCGTCGATGCCTTTCAGTGAGACGGTCGACGAAGGCGTAATCGTCATGCGACTCGAGGTAGTTTACGGTATGGGAGGGCCGACCATTGACACTACCAGGTAAGCCTTGAAGCCAGCGAAGGACTGAAGTTGCGTCACCTTTACCCTGGGCGTATTCGAGAAGCCCTTCCCTAAGATCGTCTCCCCAGAGAGAATAGGTGGTCTCGCTCATGGCATCGGTAAGGCGTCCCCGAAAACTCCATGGCTCGGCGATCAGATGCAGGCTGGGCTTTATAGGCAAAAGCTCTCGCTCGATTTCTCGCAGAAGCTCGATGCCAAGCAGTTCGGCAAGGTCGAGACGAAAGCCGTCTATGTCGAAAGTTCGTACAAGGTACTTCAGGCTGTCGATCACGAGACGGCGAGCGGCGGGTGAATCCGACCTGAGGTCGTTGCCACAACCGCTGTGGTTGGTGAGCCGACCGAACTTGTCGGTGGCGAAATAGAGCCCCTTGTCAATACGGGCCAGATGGTTCGGCACTCCGACGTGGTTGTAGACTACGTCGAGAATAACCACCATTCCCTTGTCGTGGAAGGCCGAGATGACTTTTTGAAATTCTCTAATGCCGGATGCTTGCTCGGGGTTTAACGAATAGTGAGAGGCGGGAGCGAAGAAATTGACAGGCATGTAGCCCCAAAAGTATTCGTCGGGGGTCTCGGCATCAGGCTCGAGAACGGGCTGGAGTTCCACGGCATTGGCTCCAAGTTGGGACAGGTAGCAATCGTCCGAGCGGATCCACTTGGCGAGACCGGCAAAGCCGAGTCGCTCGGACGAGGTCAGGTCGAGAGAAGCCTTTGCGAGCAAGTCGCGAAGGTGAGCCTCGACGATCACGAGGTCTTCACGAGCAGGAGCAGCAAAAGGCTCGGGAATGGATGCCCCGACAGTCCGAGAATCTAAAACGATGCCAGGACCAGTTGGCCCAACGCATGCAAGGGCGTAAGGATCCAGCACTTGGACGGATTGATTGAAATCGGTGCAAGTCTCTTCATTGGAGCCTCCCACTTGGTAGGCATAGAACCATCCGGAAAGGTCGTTGGGCAAGTTGATCTCCCAAGCTCCAGATTCATCCATGCCCAGAGAATGTTTTTCGCTAGGGAAGGAGGGAAGATTATCAGAGAGGTGAACAGTCACCTCGTTCGCCCTCGGGGCAAAGAGTCGAAAGCGGGTTTCCCCTGACTCCACGCGCACACCGAACCAACCTTCGGGAATGAGCCGTCTTGTCAATTCTCCCATGGTTTCGGCGGCAAAGTCGGGAGGAATGGAAAAACGAAGAAGATCCCGGATGGAACGATCCTTTCGAAAAATGAAATTTCTCGCCCCTGGCATAGATTGCTCGACGTTCGGAGCTTCGTCGGGTGGGTTTAGCCACACCCCATCTTCATTTATAAATTTGAACGGAAAAGGAGCCAGTCTCGCCATTTCCACCCAAGGTTTCTCAAGGCCGAGAAGTCCGTCTTCCCGAGGAGTCAAAAGCCAATCATCGTTACCGCTGGCCTTTTCCCATTTGTTGAAAGGGCCTGCCAAGTAAGCTTTGGTTTCGGAACGAAGCAAGAAAGGGTAAAGGCTAGGCTCGATAAGGAACAATGCTTGATCCCCTACGCGAGCATAACCACAAAGAGACCCACGCTCGGTTGGCGATAGCGGGGAAAACTCACCTACCCCATCATCTGCCTTCCATTCCGATGGGAAATCAGAAATGGGTTCGCCATCCCAATCACTATCGAGAGCCACTAGCCCGCAATCACGAGATTCCCGCCAAATCCGCAAAACCTTATTTGCCATGCAATGCAACAATAGCCATGAACCAATCTCGACAACCGAAAAATCTTTGCGGATAGGTTATAGAAATATAGTATTGGAAAAAAAATGACTTCCCGAATAAATGAACGAGTTATGGTGGCCTTGTCCGGAGGCGTGGACAGTGCCGTGGCGGCGACCTTACTGGTCGACGCGGGTCACGAAGTGGAAGGGGTCTATGTAAAGACTTGGGAGCACGAAACGGATGTGCTGGGCGATTGCCCCGGAGCACAGGACCTTGCGGATGCGCAAGACATCGCCGAATGTTTGGGGATTCCCTTCGAAGTCGTCAACTTCGTCGATTTTTATCAAGAGAACGTGGTCCGCCCCATGGTGGAAGGTTACAGAAATGGCATTACTCCCAATCCGGATGTGACCTGCAACCGCCGGATGAAGTTCGGAAAATTGCTCGAGCACGCGGAGGAGAGAGGATTCGAGGCTTTGGCCACAGGCCATTACTGTAGACGGGAGCTCGACGAGAACGGCACGCC
>JABHOU010000141.1 GCA_018695085.1 Opitutia bacterium
CGGGTGGAGAGGATCTTGTTTTTCCTCACCATGAAAACGAGATCGCCCAAAGCATATGTTCATCTGAGAAACCTTTCGCCAAACATTGGTTTCATATTGCCCACCTGATGGTGGATGGGGGAAAGATGAGCAAAAGCTTAGGCAACATGTACACCTTAGACGACTTGAAGGAAAAGGGACATGGCCCTGAAATTGTGAGATATGCACTGCTCTCAGGTCACTACAGGCAGCCACTCAACTTTACCTTTTCATCGCTTGAGTCAGCTCGTTCGGCACTTGGAAAACTCTCAAAAGCTCACAGCTTTCTTGGCGAGAAGAACCCGCCCTCCTATGAGGAGTCCTTAGCTACGGGACCCTCGGAGTTGGGACCCTTCCAAAGGGCTTGGGAGGCCTTGTTGGACGACTTGAATACACCAAAGGCTCTCGGAGCCCTTTTTTCCGCAGTAAACAACATCGACCCCGAAGTGCTCTCGAGCAATGAAAAAGAGGTTCTGCAGAGGTCATTTTGGTTTGTTCTAAATGCACTCGGAATTTGTCTGCCAAAAACTGATGCTCCTAATGATCCTCCTGCGGAAATTAAGGAGTTGGCGGAAAAAAGACTTCAGGCGAGATTGGCAAAAAACTGGGTCGAAGCCGATAAACATCGTGAAAAGCTCGATGAGGCGGGATGGTTAGTCAATGACCTATCGACAGGTTTTGAGCTTATTCCTAAGTAGTCAAAAAAATTGAGGAGGAGAACTTTGTAAAGGTAAAGTCTTTTCCGAAATTTTATTTCCGGATTAAGGTAAGCTGCGCCCACTCTCCTTCGTCTTTTCTTCGCAGGATGAAACTTAAGCCTAAGCAATTGATGGTCTCTTGAAAAAATTCGGCTGTCTTTTTAGCTTCAATAGACAATATTCCCGACAGGGCAAGGCACCCTTGCGAGCGAACAGCACGTAGCAACAGTTCAGCATTCGCACAAAGTACGTCTGCCTGTATGTTTGCCAGCACAAGATCGGCACTTTCCGAAAAAAGCCCTCCTGCAATATCGTTCGTAGTAAAACTAACGTCGCCAGTCATCCCATTTGCCGTAGCGTTTTCGATGGAAATTCGGATGGCATCGGGATCAACATCAAAACCTTTCGCATTTCCCGCACCAAGTAACTTGGCAGATAAAGCAAGTATTCCTGAACCACAACCTATGTCGATACAACTGAGTTCCTCAGAGCCGGTCTCTTCGAAAAACTCAATGATCGCACCTAGGCACAGGCGAGTAGTTTCGTGAAGTCCCGTACCAAAAGCCATTCCGGGATCGACATACAGTACCTTTTCCCCTTCCGGCAAGAGATAGGTTACACGCTCCCACTCGGGCACAAGATGCAAGCTACCGATGCTCCAAGGATGGAAATGTTCTTTGTAAGCTTCTTTCCAATCACGATCCTCGACAGTTGAAAACGAAAGCGAGTTGGAATCGACAAAAGCGGGAAACCTTTGAAACAGACTGGCCCACTCAGCAATAGCCAACTCTCGGCTCTCGAAAAAACCCTCTAGAGTTCCTTCGTTCGAAAGTCTATTTACTTGCAAACACCAGTTACTGGGAGCCACTTCACATAAGAGATCTTCCAGCGGAGGGATGAGCTCCGAGGACAACGGGAGAGTCGCCTTGATCATTCCCCGAGAAAGGGAGTTACGCCAATGGCAAGATCTCGAATAACCGAAGGTAAGACAACATGTTCCGCCCCATGTATCTTTTGCTCCAGTAGTTCGTAAGTATCGCCAGGCATAACTCGCACTGGAGCCTGCGCAATAATTTCGCCACCATCCACCACTTCATTCACCCAATGAATGGTGCAACCCGTTATTTTTACACCACGGGAAAAGGCTTGACGAATGGCTTCCAGTCCTGGGAAGCTGGGTAACAAGCTGGGGTGGAGATTAATTATCTTTCCAGAGAATGCTTTAAGAAATGGCTCTTTTAAAATGCGCATAAATCCAGCAAGAACGATTAAGTCGGGAACATCCTCTTTGATCGTTTCGATCCAAAGGTTTTCGGACTCCCCATTAAAAATCGCCTGCTGGGATGGAGACGACAAATGGCTGTTCTTGACCTCGTAATGATCGGCTTTTTCTAGAATACCCGCATTTTGAACATCACTGTATACAGCAACTACTTGAGTGGGACCGAGCTGACCTGCCGATGCCGCAGACAGGATGGCCTCAGCATTTGTTCCGGAACCTGATCCTAATATGACGACCCTCATGTTTGACATTGCGTTAAAGTTTTAGATTTCGGGCAAGCCTTTAATTTTCTGCAAAAGCCCAGTGGTTCCGCACCCTTCAAGAAATGGCAGAATGTTAATTTCGGCACCCACTTGCCTTAAGGATTCGCGTTCACTTTGGTCCATCGTCTGCAGACAGTAATCGCCAGATTTAGCATAGACATCGGGTGATAGAGCTTTGATTTCGGAGCTTATTCTCTTTCCGTCAAAAAGAAATACTCCTGATACGCTTTTTAGGGAAAGAAGCGCATAGGCACGTTCGCGTTCTCCTTGCACGGGACG
>JABHOU010000286.1 GCA_018695085.1 Opitutia bacterium
AAGGTTGCCCCGTCGAGCGACTTGGGTTCGGCGGCGTCCAAAGTCGCCCAAACAGAGGCACTGGTCGTTTTGACGTCGGGGTCGTTCAACCAGTTGTCGAAGCGCTTTGGTAATTCCTCTCGCTCGAAGGTTTCACGGGCAACGAGCAGAGGTTTCCTTTCTTTTTCCCATTTCGCCAATCCATCTCGGTATTGCTGTGTGTCCATGGGTGCATCGATTTCGCTCCGTATGGTGAGTCCGAAGGTGGAGGTCAGGCGATAATAGTCCTTGGTGGCGATGGGGTCAAACTTGTGGTCGTGGCAGCGAGCGCACCCTATGGTCAGTGCGAGAAAGGCCATGCCCGTGGTATTGGCCATATCGTCCAGCTCATCGTAGCGGGCGGACTCGAATTCCTTTTCCGTCAACTGAGTGGGAAACACTCCGGCTCCCAGAAATCCCGTAGCGCTTAGGGCCAACGGATCGTTTGGGGCGATCTCGTCGCCTGCCACCTGCCAACGAACGAATTTATCGTATGGAATGTCTTGGTTGAATGCCTTGATCACAAAGTCGCGAAAATGATAGGCATGCGGCCGATCGTAGTCCTGCTCGAAGCCATGACTTTCCGCGAAACGCGACACGTCAAGCCAGTGTCTTGCCCAGCGCTCGCCGAAATGCTCGGAGGCGAGCAGTTCGTCCACTACGGTTTCAAATGACTTGCCTTCGCCTTCAACCACGCGGGGCAGACCGACGAGGTCGTAGTGGAGGCGCCGATTCAAGGCGCTGGCATCCGCTTCGTCGTTCGGAGACAGGCCTGTTGCCTCGAGCTTGACCAAGATGAAACGGTCGATGTCATTACGTGCCCATTTCGCGTTCTTGACCTGCGGGGGCTTGGGGTCAGTCAATTCGCGCCACGCCCAATGCTTGCTGCGCTGCTGGTCCCAATCGATGGGTTCGTCTTTCGCCGATGTTGTTCCAAGGAAGGAAAAGGCGACGGTAAGAAGCAAAAAGTATTTCAGTGCATGCATGTCAAATGCCCACAGATTAGCTTTTGGTTCCTTGCGATGGCAACCCTAGCCTAAGACAAAGTCATTTTTTCTTCTGTGACTTGGTTGCGTGCTCGATGAATTCGTTCTGCTTGGCCAGCCAGAGATTTTCAAGTTCCTTCACCTTGGCGGGTTGCTTGGCCGACAGGTCGACTGTCTCGGTTCGGTCCTTGGCAAGGTCAAAGAGTTCCCAGACATTGTCATTGGTGGACACCAATTTCCAATCCTTTACGCGGATGGCCTGGTTACCGTCATGGGACCACCACAGGTAATCCCGTTCAATGGAGCGTTCTTCGGTGAATGCAGGCACTAGGCTTTTGCCGGGTGGAGGTGGAGCATTTTTGTTCTTGGCCATCTCCACCTTGGCTAATTCCAGAATGGTCGGAACGACGTCGATGGCGTGTCCCGGGGTCTGTCGCAGTTCGCCGCGAGCCGCTATTCCGTTTGGCCAATGGACGACCAGCGAAGTGCAAGCGCCTCCCTCGTGCACCCAGGTCTTGTGCATCCGAAACGGCGTATTACAAGCAGTCGACCAACCGGCGCCAAGGCAAAGGTAGGTGTAGGCGGAACCCAGCGGAGCCTTCGGGTCGTGTCCATCGCCACGCACCATGACCTCGGCGCTGGCCCCGTTGTCCGAGAGGAACAGGACCAAGGTGTCTTCGAAAGCCTTCATCCTCCGCAATTGATCGAGGACCCGGCCAATTGCTCGGTCCATTGAGTCCACCATGGCGGCATGCACCGCCATTTTGTCCGCTTGGAAGGCTTGCTGCTCCTTGGTCAATGTCTTCCAAGGCACGGGATAGCGCACTTCGCCTGGACCCAGTATCTTGTAGGCATCGGGGAAATGGTGATGGGGTCCCACCTCGCGTTCCACCGGGGAAAGCGCGCCCTTGGCGAGGCCAAGCTCTTTTTGCTTCTTCCAGCGAGCAGAGCGTATCTTGTCCCAGCCTTGCTTGTAACGTTCGCGATAGCGTTCTATGTCTTTAGGGCGGGCGTGCAGGGGGAAGTGAGGCGCCGTGAAGGCGAGGTAGTGGAAGAATGGTTTGTCGGCGTGCTCCTCGGCATGCTCCTTCAAGGTGTCGACGGCATGGTCGGCGATTGCGTCGGTGACGTAGAACTTCGGACTGACCGGGGTGGCCGGTTGCTTTTTGTCGTCGAGAAAATGGGACTTGAGGCGAAAGAACCCGTGATTGTCGACATAGTAGGAGCGGTCGAAGCCGTTGGCGAGCGGCAAGCCGTCGATATGCCATTTGCCGGAGTGATAGGACCGATAGCCTGCAGGTTTCAGCATTTGAGGCAACAGGTGGGCCCAATCAGGCCGATTCCCACGCTTGACGCCCGGCAGGCTATCCCGACGCACTTGCTGGGCATAATAGCCCGTGAGCAAGGCGGCACGGGTCGGCCAGCAACGGGCGGTATTGTAAAACTGGGTGAAGCGGAGCCCGTTCCGGGCCAAGCCGTCAAGATGAGGGGTCTCTATTTCACCACCGTAGCATCCGAGGTCGGAATAACCCATGTCGTCCGCCATTATGAGAAGGACGTTCGGGTTTCGTCCCGCGATTTCCAAGCTTGGCGAGAAACAAAAACCACAGACGCCCAAAAGTAACAAGAATCTTTGCATACACTACATTACAAACTTTTTCTATGTCAGTCGGCAAGGTGGTAAAAAAATGGAGAGAGAAATTAAAAAGAAACAATGATCGGAAATCATAATACGGGGTCAGAGGCGAAGTAACGATGGACAGGTTCTGAAAAAACCAGTTTGGTTTTTAATCGTATGGAGCCATCACTATTCCTGACCTGCTTCTTTGCCTATGTCATGGGCATGATAGTTTTCGGGTGGCGGATGTCCCGCCGAAAGCAGACAGGGGACACCTTTCTTCTCGGCGGTCGCGCCCTACCCTTCTTTCTTACACTCGGAACCACGGTCGCCACCATGGTGGGCACAGGGTCTTCCATGGGAGCAGTGGGCAAAGGTTATGCCAATGGCTGGACAGGTTCTCTTTACGGAATCGGAGGCACGATCGGCATTTTATTAACCGCTTGGCTATTCGCTCCCGTTAGAAAACATCGTTTCATGACGATGGCGGAAGAGTTGTCGTCAAAT
>JABHOU010000632.1 GCA_018695085.1 Opitutia bacterium
GTAGCCGACATGGACGATGCCCTCGCTCGCTTGAAGAAGGCCAAGGTGAAGACACTCGGAAAAACCCCGGCCTCTCTCGGGGGCAAGATGCGGATCACGGTGTTTCACGACCCCGACGGCAACTTCGTGGAACTGATCGGACCAGTGAAAGAGTGACAACTCTTCCTCAACTCGAAACAACAGGAAAAACTTCAGTGCGATGATGGTGAAAGCAGCCGGCAATTTATTGCTCTATTTGCTCTTCGCCTCGGGGCTGGAAGCCCAGACGGAAGCCAATTCCGTTGACCACCGGGCCATCCTCGAGAAGCTGGACGATTCCGCTTTCAGTCGTGGGCAGGCCATCTACAACAATCTCTGCATCAATTGCCATGGAGGTGACGGAAAGCCCCCCACCCTGCCGATCGCAAGGGCATTCGGAAAGGGAGAACTGAAATTCGGGAACGACCCCTACTCCATGTTCCTCACGCTGACCAAGGGGAACGGGTTGATGGGACCTCAGACATGGATGACACCACAGGAGCGCTACGACGTAATCCATTATGTCCGCGAGAAATTCATGAAACCCATGCACCCCAAGTACATGCCTGTCACGGAAGAGTATCTGGCAGGCTTGCCCACGGTGAATGCTGCGACGGTCGTCACCAGGCAGGTGGAACGTGACTTCGGCCCGGCCCTGGCGTCGCAGCTGGGACGAGACATGTCGAGCGTCCTCACGGTCAAACTGGGCGACGGGCACGCCATCAGCTACAACCTCCACACCATGGATCAAGCGGGACTATGGCAGGGAGGATTTCTCAACCTCAAGGGCACCCAGCATTATCGCGAACGTGGCGAGAGCGTGCCAGAGATTCAAGGAAGGATGATAGAAGGGTTGCAAACCTGGCAATGGGCGCATGAGGGCACCTTCGACTTCCCGAGATGGCAAAACCACCCGCGTGGCCCCATGCCGGAAAAGTGGATGAGGTACGATGGCCACCACCTTAACGGGAATCAAGTGATACTCTCCTATTCCATAAACACGCGAAAGATAATGGAGATGCCGGCCAAGGCGGGAGGATTCGGGGCAATTATTCAAACTTTGCGAGTCGAGCCTGGGACAAACCCCCTGAAGCTGGCCGTTGCCAAGCTAGGGAACGTTAATGAGCGCAGAGGGTTTATCGGCTTTAAGGCCCCCACCGTAAAATTGGAGCGGACAGCCAAGGGAAATATCGGAAAAATGGCGGTGACCCTGATTCAGCAGGAAGACAAACCACACCAATTCACAGCAGCTGCAGCCCTTGGGCAAACCGAGGGCATGAGCTGGGACTTCGATGATCAGGGACGAACTGTCCTCACCATTCCCGCATCCAAGAAAAGCCGGGTTTTTCAAGTCGTTCGGCATGCGGGCCAAACCGATGCTAGGCTGCTCTCCTTCGCCAGCTACCTCAATCACCTCAAGGCCAAGGATCGGCCAACCGAACTCAAAAAGCTTCTTCATGGGGGAAAGCTTCGCTGGCCCGAAGTTATCTCCACAAAGGGAAAACTTTCTGAAAGCGAAGGGGCATACGTGCTCGACGAACTCACCCTTCCGACAAGGAAACCGGGCAAGGTATGGTTCCGCACCTCCGCCCTCGCCTTCTTTCCCGACGGTCGCTTGGCAATTTGCACCCACGGGGGGGACGTCTGGATCGTGTCTGGCTTAGACGATTCTTTGGCTAACTTGAAGTGGAAAAGATTCGCCGCGGGCATGTACGAACCGTTCGGCCTTCAAGTGATAGATGGTCTCGTCTACGTCACCTGCAAAGATCGGCTCACCCGCCTGCACGACTTGAACGACGACGGCGAGGCCGACTTCTACGAGAGCTTCAGTGCAGACGACGACGTCTCCACCTTTTTCCACGCGTTTAATTTCGACCTGCAGCGGGATGCCGAAGGCAACCTGTATTACGCCAAATCCGGTCAATACACGTCCTATGCCTTGCCCGGCTCGGTGATCAAGGTATCTTCCGACGGCAAGAAACGCACGGTGCACTGCACTGGTTTTCGAACACCGAACGGGATGGGCATACTACCTGATGGACGAGTTACCGTGAGCGACAACCAGGGCAGCTGGATGCCGGCATCCAAGGTGAGCCTCTGCAAGCCGAACGGCTTCTACGGATATGTCCAAACCCATGCGCACGGGAAAAAGCTCTGGGCCCCCAACGGTGGTCGAATCGACCACAGGAAAGTCGTCCCACCGAAAACCTTCGACCAGCCGATTATCTGGATGCCGCAGGACTTCGACAATTCGTCCGGGGGGCAGCTCTGGGTCGACGATCCGCGGTGGGGTCCGCTTGCAGGGCGCCTCCTGCATACCAGTTTTGGCAAGGGTTGGCTCTACTACATGATGCTCCAGGAAATCGAAGGACAATCGCAAGCCGCCATAACCCGCTTAAAAATCGATGCCTCCACAGGCATTCATCGGGCTCGCGTGAATCCTAAGGACGGTCAAGTCTACGCGACGGGCTTGAACGGTTGGAACGGTGGTGGGAGAAAAGGTCTCTCTCAAGGACACGTTCATCGCTTCCGCTACACAGGTAAACCAACCAAGCTATTAACCAACGTTCAAGTCAGAGCCGACGGCATCGAATTAAGCTTCAACTTCAAGCTCTCCCCTAAATCAGCAACCGACGTCGGCCGTTATCAAATTAAACAATGGAATTACAAGTGGGCCGCGAGTTACGGGTCCAGACAATATTCGCTGAGCAATCCCGGAAAAACAGGACAGGACGAGGTTCCAGTGTCTGCGGTGCGCCTTTCGGATGAAGGTCGAACTGCGTTCCTTACTGTTGAAGACCTCAAACCGGTAAATCAAATGCAACTGAAAATAAAACCGGATGCAGCCGATGGCTCCGTATTCGACGAGCTGGTATACCTTACCTTAAACAAGGTTCCTAGGGACTGAGACCAAAAATAAATTTGGTGAGTGGAGGCTTAAATGCCTTGAAATGCCAAACTCATTAATTCATGAGGAGAAGATAGAGTTTTAGATGAAACAGTAACTAACATTCAAGGGAGTTCTAAGTGATGGACACAAATTTAAATAGACGAAGTTTTTTAAGAGGCGCAGGCGTAGCGATGGCACTACCACTGATGGAATCCTTGACTTCACCAGCCTTGGCGGCTGCGGCCAAGGGCAAGCCCGTAAAAAGATTCGTCTGCCTGTCCAACAACTACGGGGTTTACCAGAAGGCTTTCTTCCCGGACGTCAATCAACCCGGGGCGAAATACGAAATGCCCGAAACCCTGCAGTCGCTGGAAAAGCACCGTAAGGACGTCACCCTTTTCCAGAACCTCGACCATGGCTTTACGGGAGGTCATCAGGGAGTACCCGTATTTCTTAGCGGCGTTCGCCCGATCCTGGCCCATAATTATGCCGAAGGGAACATCAGCCTAGACCAGAAACTGGCTGAGCATCATGGAGCAGCCACCCGTTTCCCATCGATGACCTTGGGTGTACGCGAACGCAACCTGCTTAGCTTCACTCGAACAGGAGTACAAGTGCCCAACATGGACATGCGAGCCGCCTACAAGGCGATGTTCTTTGAGGACACGCCACAGAAAAAGACCTCCGAGGCCGAACGCTTCAAGCGCCAGAATAGTATTTTGGACGTAGTAATGGAACAGGCGAAGTCCCTAAACGGTCAACTCGGCAAAAATGATCAGCGTAAACTCGAGGAGTATTTCGACTCGGTGCGCACTCTGGAGAAAAAAATCAAACAACAGGAACCTTGGTTAGAACGCCCGAAACCAAAAGCCCCAGTTTCAGAACCTAAGCCTGGGAATGGCACAGCGGAACAACTCAAAGCCATGATCGAAATCATTGCCCTTGCCATACAAACCGACTCGACCCGAGCCATCACCTGCACGAGTGGTTTCGCGAACGGTGACTTCGGTCTAAATGGTGGTTATCATGGTTTCTCGCACCACGGCGAACGCCCCGAGCCCGTTGCCGCCCTCAAGAAAATTGAAGGTTTTCAGGTTTCAATGATGTCCTATCTGGTAGACCTACTCAAGGCGCAGGATGACCCCATAAACGGAGGCACCTTACTGGATCACACATCCGTTCTATACGGTTGCGGAATGGCGACAGGCGGACATTCAACTCGAAACCTGCCGCTCGTTCTGGCAGGTGGCGGATTCAAGCACGGCGAACACAAGGTTTATCCCGGACCGCATCTTAAGGACTTGAAGAGTTCCGACAGATTGGTCAGTCAGGAAAAACGTCTGGCCGAAGGCGTATCCGAAGTACCTGCGGCGAACCTGCTGCTTTCCATACTTCAAAACTCGGGATTGGAAATCGATCGCTTCGGTTCAAGCACGGGTACGCTCACCGGCTTGGAATGGTCCTAGGTCTGAGGGACGGAAGACTGTCCACTACTACGGGTCGGTCTCTAGTGATAATGAAATCATTGAATGCATCCTTAGTTCGTAGGGTAACTGGATTTCTTCCTGCCGTAACTATCCTATTCATTGCCTCGCTTGCCTGTGCGGATGAATCACTGAACAAGCTGAGCCCTTTCCTCAAGCAACACTGCTACGACTGCCACGGCCCCGAAAAACAAAAGGGTGATATTCGCTTCGATAACCTAGCTAAGGATCTTGCTGATATCGAGAACCTTGAGATTTGGCAAGGTATGCTCGACCAGCTCAACCTTGGTGAGATGCCGCCTAAGAAAGAACCGCGACCCAAGCAGCCGGAAATTAAAGAAGCAGTCAGAACGCTAACCTTGGCTCTTGCAACTGCTTACGAAAAGGCGCGCAGCACCGGCGGGCAGACTGTGTTGCGAAGACTGAATCGACATGAGTTACGCAACACCTTTCGCGACCTGCTCTATCTAAAAGGCGCGGAATACAGTCCCGACGCAGCCGGCTCGAAGCTGGTGGACAACAACGGGAACGGAAGCGTGGAGCGAACGGGCAACGACCCCCTGCGCTTCTTTCCCGAGGATGAGGAGGAAGATGGCTTCTTCAACCTGGGCGACAAACTAGTGATGTCGGACTTTCTCTTAAAACTAACCCTTGGCGCTGCCGAAGAGGTGCTTGATCAAGCCACCCATCTTGAGGCAAAGCCCAAGGTGGAAAAGAGGCGTTTTGCCGGGCATTTGATTGAAGGCAAGGGCCAAGGAGAGCATCCGGCCGAGGCGGTTTCTCGTGAGTTCAACCCCGATTTCGACATGATGGCAAAGGGATACGAACGCTACGGTCGTGTGTCGCCCACCAAGCTACGGCAAGGCGTCGGGGTTGCCGCTCGCTACCGCATCACCATCGAGGTGTCCGCTCATAATGGAAAGCATCCCTGGGGTGAAATGATAAAATTCGGTCCCGACAAGGATTTTCAGCTTTGCCTGAATATCGCGGACACCGGAAACGGAGGGATTGCTGGCCCGACTTCCAAACCGCTGGCCATTTGGTCGCTTCCGGATGACGGCAAGAAAAAGACCTTCACTCATGAAGTATGGATGGACAAGAGATGGGCCCCATGGATTGGCTGGGAAAACGGACCGGACGACCGCACCTTTCGGGCGGAGAAACTGGTGGAGAAATTTCTGCCTGACGCATATTTTCCCCGTCCGGACAAGAAGGTCGACAAGGAGGGTCACGACCGCTGGCAATTCAATATCGCCAAGCTATTGGTCAAAAACGGGTACAAGGGCCCCCACCTTCGGGTTTACAGCCTGACCGTCGAGCCACTCCTCGAGGCTTGGCCACCAAAAAGCCACACCGCCCTGTATGGTTCAGGTTCAGGCAAGGAAGAGGAAATCAGAAAGCTTATGACCACCTTTGCGGAACGAGCCTTTCGCAGGTCCGTAAAGCCCGCACTGGTGGAACCTTACGTGCAACTTGTCCTACGCCAGAAAGTGGAACCCGTCGTGACCTTGCCAGGCGGAATAAAAGATTTGAAATACCGTGTATACGAAGGCCAATGGAACAACCTGCCGGAATTCGATTCTTTGGAACCAGTATCCGAAGGAACCTTGCCCAAGGGGCTCATCGATCTGAGCGTCTCCAAGCGAAAAGAGAAATACGGCATGGTTTTCACCGGAAGCTTAAAGGCGCCCAAGTCGGGAGAATACGTATTTGAGATCGCTTCTGATGACGGTGGGCGCCTATTGATCGACGGGAAAAAGGTCGTGGAGCACGATGGTCTACATGGAGCAGAACTAAAGAAAGGAAAGGTCAAACTCCAAGAGGGCGAACATCAAATTCGAGTGGACTATTTCGCCTATGGCCAACCAAACAGCTTTCGTGCAGGATGGGGAGGGCCTGGACTAGCGCATTCCCAGCTTTCCGTAATCAGCCTTCGGGAATCGAAACAGAACAATAAAAAACCTTCCAATGAAGAACCTCTTCTCATTCGAGCAATGAAGGATGGATATGCTGCCATTATGTGCTCGCCCCAGTTTCTTTATCTCCAAGAAAAACCCGGTCGCCTAGATGCCTTTGGGATAGCATCCAGACTTAGCTATTTTCTATGGTCTTCCATGCCCGACGACGAACTGTTTGCTTCAGCTCGCTCAGGGAAGCTCAACGACCCCAAGGAGCGCAGTCGACAAGTGGAACGGATGCTCAAAGACGTCAAGGCCGAGGCATTCGTGCGCCATTTCCCATCGGCTTGGTTGCGTCTCGACAAACTGGGTGACATGCCTCCCTCCGGCGGTGATTACCAATTCTACAAGAACGTTAAGATCGAGCCCATGCTGGCTAAGCAGGTAACGACCTATTTTGCCGAGATCCTTAAAACGAATGGTCGTATCGAGCAGTTCATCGACTCCGATTACACCTACATGAACCAGACCTTGGCCAAATGGATCTACAAGCGTGAAGGAATCCGGGGCGAGCGCTTGCGCAAGGTGAAACTCAACGATCCCAGACGCGGTGGCATCTTCACCCAACCCGGCTTAATGACCGCAACCGCAAATGGAGTAGACACTTCGCCCGTGGTCCGCGGAGTATGGGTTTTGGAAAACATTCTGGGCACACCACCGTCTCCTCCGCCCCCCGACGTCGAACCCCTTCCGGTAGATACCAGCCAAGCTACCTCCATTCGCGAACGGCTCGAACTGCATCGGAAAAACGAAGCCTGCAATAGTTGCCATGTGAAAATCGATCCCATGGGATTTGCGTTTGAGAACTTCGACGTGGTTGGCCGTTGGCGCGAAAGATACAAGCGAGCCAAGGACTCCATAGACACTTCGGCCACCATGGCTAACGGGAAAGAGATCGCCGACATCGTAGCCTTCAAGAAAATGTTAAAGGAACGCAAACCGCTGATCGTCAGTTGCCTCACAAAAAAGATGCTCACCTATGCCACTGGCCGTCATCTGGAAACAATCGATCGTGGAGAGGTGGATCGTGTTGTCGCCGAACTCGGCAAAAAAGGGGATCGCCTTCGAGACCTCATCCACTTGGTCGTTGATAGTGATATCTTTCTTTCCAAGTAA
>JABHOU010000529.1 GCA_018695085.1 Opitutia bacterium
CTTTCGTCCGCTTCCTTGGGCAATGCGTCTACCCACTTCAAGGTAGCCTTGACAACCTCCTCCGAGTCACGTCCGCGGAGCTCGCGGCGGGTACGGTATCGCGAGCGGTACTCTGGTAGCTTGAGGTTTTCGAGGAGTTGCAGGATGGAGGCGCCGTTGATCTTGGCCGGTTTGACGAGAGGTCGGGACGGGTAGGTAACCCGATAAATGCGTCCGTGGGCGTGGTCACGATTGGGGTCGCGGGCACTGTGTTGCATGTGTCCGATCAAGGCGTTTTGCCAGTCTACTATGTAGAGTGAACCATCAGGAGCGAACTCCAAGTCAGTAGGACGAAAATTCAAATCTTTGGAAACGATCAAATTCTGTCTGAATTCAGTGCTGAACCCAGGGTCTTGGTCAATCATCCTGTGTTGTTTAGTCCCGAGAAAACCGATGTTGTTGTTGATCAGAACGTCGCCTTGAACTTCATCGGGAAAGTGTCTGCTGGACACGAACTCGACTCCTGAAGTCGGGCGGACTTGATTAGACTTCAGGATACTGGGAGCCTTGAGATTAGCTCCGTATCTTGACTTGACCATACCGGGGAGCATCCAAGAAAAACTCGTTCCGGAGGTATGGAGGAAAAGATCTTGTCCATAGTCGTTGAAAGCCAAACCCCATGGGTTAGGAATACTAAATTGAGAATAGCGAAGAATAGTCTTTTTTTGCGGACTGTAGCGGTAGAAACCTCCATTCGTTCCCCTTTGAGGTCCGAAGGCAGATTCTACGTTGCTGTGAAGAAATACACCTTCGCACATGATAAAGGCACCCGACGGGTCAGCGCAAAAAGCGGAGATAGCATGGTGGGTGTCGTGGTCATCGAAACCAGAAAGCATGACCTCGCGCTCGTCATAACGGTCGTCCCCGTCGGTGTCGCGCAAACGGATGAGGCTACCGCTCTGTGAAACATAAACCCCGTCATGCGAAATCTCGAATCCGATCGGGATGTGAAGGTCATCGGCGAAGTTAATTTGCTTGTCCGCCTTGCCGTCGTTGTCGGTGTCTTCGAAAATGATGAGTTTGTCTTTGGGTAGAGGGTCTCCAATTCGGTAGTGCGGATAACTGGCCATCGTCGATACCCAAAGTCTTCCTTTGTTGTCGAAGGCCATCTGCACGGGGTTGGCTAAGTCAGGAAAGCGCTCCTCGTCGGCGAACAATTCGATCTTGTAGCCTTTCGCCGCTTGGATTTTGCCCTCGGCTTCCGGCCCGGGAGCATAATCGAGATACCCGTTTTTTCCGTTCTTGTTGTTAGGTACGTAGTTTGATTGAACGGCGGGCAACTTGGAGGTCTTAGCATCCTCTTTGGCGAGGTCAAATTTTGCACCTTTGACCGCGGTCCAGATCGCTCGGTCTCGGATGACGGTATATTCACGAGTTTTCTTGAGCTCGAAGGGATAGTTTTTGGGGCCGAACGGATTGTATCGGCGACCATATACGTGGACGCCGTTTGGAACTTTGTAGTCGTTCAGCCAAAAGTAGTTTTTGTCCATGACGGCTTTGTGCACGGTGGTTCGAAACTTGGATGCGGGTTTCACCTTTTGGAAAAGGGCGTCGGCAAGAAAGCCGGCAAGCTTGCGATAGCCCAAGTCATTGAGGAGTGCCCCGTCGACGGTGTGGGGTTTGCCATCAGCATACCAATTGTTCGAGGGACTGAAGGTGTCTACAAACAAAACCTTGTTTTGCTTGGCTACCTGACGCATGCCTTCGACGTATAGGATGAGGTTTGAATTTTGCCTGGAACCAGAGGTAACACCGGCCATCGGTTGAAGGGCCGTTGGTGAAACGAGGGCAAGTCTGGGAGTGCTCTGGCCGTTGTACTTCTGGGCGAGCGTATGCTTGAGAAAGGCGTCGAGCTCGTTCTTGAAACGACCCAACTCCCGTTTACCGTCAAAAGAGGAGTTGAAGCCAAAGAAGGCAAGGACGACGTCGCTCTCAAGCCGCGTGAGCCATTGGTCAGGGGATTCGAAGTGTCCTTTGGGCCCGGAAGTAGCCTGCAACTTTTTGTTGATCAGTTCCTTTGCTCCGGGAAATGCATACTGCGCTTGCTGTTCGCGCCCGGGATGGGGACGAAACCCAGGGGTATTTCCTTCGTCGCAAAGATTGCGGATTGTTAAGTTCAAGGCAGGAAACCGCAGGTGGAGTTCCGTTTCGAAATGACCATAGTGAACCATACGGGAACCCATGCCGGCCCCAACAAGAGTTACGCGATCTCCCTTCTTGAGTTTAAGCGAAGCATGAAGAGTGGCAGCGCTAACAAAAAGAAAAGCAAATGAAATGAGGAGGCGGATAGTATTCAGGATCATGATAAAAACATTTGTTTAGAGAGAAAAAGCAGAGACTAATCATGCTTATAATATAGCGTTTCTCAAATGTAAATTTCCGCCAAAGGAGTAAATTTTGGTATTTTAATTAAGGAACCATCGGTTCACTAATAACCGCCAAGTGAAGCGGGTCGCGGTTACATTTTTCCTGACCTGACTTTATTGCTTAAGCGCCAACATTGCCCCAAAACAATTTTCTCATTTAGGCGATGATTGGTTTTACGACGTGTCCGTGGACATCGGTCAGCCGAAAGTGCCTGCCTTGGTACTTGTAGGTGAGGCGCTCATGGTCGATTCCAAGCAGGTGCATGATGGTGGCGTGAAAGTCGTGCACGTGGACGCCATTCTCGGCGACATTGTACGAGTATTCGTCGGTATGTCCATGCGAATAACCTGGCTTGGCTCCACCTCCGGC
>JABHOU010000138.1 GCA_018695085.1 Opitutia bacterium
GCGCTCTATTCCCGAGTGCCCGAAGGCAACCACGACCGACATTGCGACGGTAGAAACGATGGAGGGGAAGAGACAGGCGGAATCATCCCCTTCCGACTCGAGCGGATCGTTCACCTTTCGCCAGCGAAAAACGAGATAGCAAGTTTGAAAGATAGCAGCCAAACCGTTTGCGGCGGCAAGACCAAGAACCCCACAATATTGCATCAGAACTAGGCTAAAAAGCAAATTAGCGACTAGGCTCAACAACGCGGCCAGCAAGGGAGTCTTCATATCCTTTCTGGCGTGAAAACCACGAATGTAAAATGCTGCTACCGCGTAAAAGGGTAATCCGAATGAGGCAAGCATCAGGATCGGAACCGTTGCCACAACCTCTGGCGCCCCGAAACGCCCCCATTGGAATAAAGTCACAAGTATCGGTTCCGCAAGCAAAGCCAAGCCCATTGCCGCAGGTAAAGTTATGACCAGAGTGAGTCTCAATCCCTTGGTAAAAGCTCTGCGAAATCCCGATTCGTCCTTCTGCCCGAGCAATCTCGCCATTTCGGGAAAAACCACGGTAGCGATAGCGATGGCGAAAACACCCAACGGAAGCTCCGTAAGACGAGATGTCAAAAAGAGCATGGAAACAGCTCCATCATCAGGAAGTGAATAACCCAAAAAACGAGATACAAGGACATTCACTTGCCCCACCGCTGCGCCAAAGGCACCCACGACGAAAAGCTCTCGGATACGAGACAGTTCAACGGACTGCCCAAAATCGAACTTGTACCTCCACCCCTCGAACCGATGCAGAGAAATGGCGGGGGCAAGAAGTTGCAAGACTCCGCCGATCAAAACGGATACGCACAATGCAAGGGCCAGGTCTTCTCCCCCCAAGTCATAAACGATCCCCCCCACGCCTAATGTGACGATCATAGTAAAATTCAAAATAATCGGCGAAGAAGCTCCGGGAGAAAATTTCTTGCGCGCATTCAAGGCCCCAACGATAAGAGCGGAAAGGCAAATTGCCAAAACGTAGGGCAAGGTAACCGAACATAATTCCAAACCTAAACGCCACTTGAGCGAAATGGATAAATCCATGCTTTGGACCAAGAAAACCAAGTACAATCCTAGGAGTAAGATGGCGACCAACCCAAGTGCCAATCGGGTCAGCACCTTGTTCAGCAGAGAGAGTCCTTCGGCCAGGGATTTGGTTTCTATCGTTTCAGAAAAAACGGGAATGAAGGCCGAGGAAAGGGTGCCTTCCCCGAGCATACGGCGAAAGAGGTTCGGCAAAGTAAATGCCAAGACAAAAGCACCGCCAACGTACGAGCCTCCGAAACAGGCAAAAAACAACATGTCCCGAAGAAGTCCAAGCACACGAGACAGAATCGTAAATCCGCTAACTAGTGAGATGCTTCCGAGAATACCGCTCATTTCGGAAACATCCACATCCGTCTTAAACGATTTCCGGCAAACGAATTAAGCATGCCAGTTAAAACCAAGCACAGGACGAAAAATCTGAACGTGAAATTTTCGCTCGTTCGAAAACGCACACCATATTCGGTCTAAAATGAAAAATAAGATTTCAGACCTTGCTCTCAAGTTGCTCCAGAAGCACACGGGCTTCTCTTTCAGGATCTTCGTGATGTTGCTCCACGGCAGCCTTGACCGCGAGACGCAAGGCATCGGTCGCATCGTCAAAACGTTCCAATTCGATAAGACAGCGACCACGGAACAGAAGAGCTAACATCCAGTCCTGCTTTTCTTCAAGACAAAGACGAAAGGTTTCTTCAGCTTCGGAAAATTCCCCCTCATCGAACAGAGATTGGGCGAGACTGAAGCGAAATAGAAGATTAGATGAATCACCTTCCAATTTGCGGCGGAAAAGTTCCACTCGCTCACCCATGACCCATCCGAAATTTCGTCAGTTAACGAGAAAGGAAACGATGGTCGAATTATCCACGCCACCATTTTGGTTGGCCAAATCAATGAGCGCAGGAACAAAATCCCTAGGTTCATGTTCTTGCATGACGGATTCGATGATATCCTCGTCCACCATGTTAGTTACGCCATCTGAACAAATCAGGACGCCATCCCCCGGCTTGATCGGGAAAGTAGCCACATCAACAGAAAAGTCGATATCTTGCCCCATGCAACGAGTGAGGGTGTGCATATAGTGATCGGGCATGTCGTTCATGGCGTCGGGTCCATGTTTCTCAATCAACTCATTGCCCAAGGTGTGACTGGTGGAAATGTGCTTAAAGGCTTGCCCGTTTTTATGATATACTGAGGAATCTCCAACATGTGCCAACATGAATTTGTCAGGCAGCATCCGGACGGCTGAAAAAGTCGTGCCTATTCCGTTGTCTCCACCGACGAGACCTCCACTTTCGATAATATTCCGATGTACTGCGTGAACAATCTCACTCAGTTCTTCCTCTGTTGTACAGGCATCATTGCTACGAATCATCGCTCGAAAGAATTGCACGGCCAATCGACTCGCAAGGGCACCGTGCGGCAAACCGCCTACCCCATCGGCAACCACATAGAGTCCACATTCGTCGTCAAGGAGGAATGAGTCCTCGTTCGATTCACGAACAAAACCTACGTCGGAATGACCGAATGATACGATATTCATCTTATAAATCTAAAAATGAGAAGGGGCTTCGAGAATGCATTAAAGCAAACCAGTCCGAGCCAGTTGTCAAATCTCAAAGAAAACAACAATTTCCAATAATAATAAATCAAGACGCTACGGAACTAAGCTTGACCGTGCTCCGACAGGCGAAAAACCTCGTAATCGCTCTTGGGCATCTCGGCCAAAAACTCCTTTCCGTAGCCCTTCCGGACAATCCGAGAATCCAGAATCAAAATATCGCCATGGTCGTCGTGTCTGCGCACGAGGCGACCCAGACCCTGACGGAATTTCATAATCGCAGTAGGCAAGGTCATGTCACGAAACGGACTTCTCCCCTCTTTCTCCAAGAATTCAGCCTTGGCTTCGAGAATGGGATGCCCGGGGTTCTCAAAAGGCAATCGCGTTAAAATAACTTGCGAAAGAGCGGAACCGGGAGCGTCGAAACCTTTCCAAAAGCTCTCCGCTCCAAGGAGTAGCACGTCGCCCTCGTCCAGCATGCGTTCTCGCAGCTCGGAACGCGAAAAGCCTTCGCCCTGTGCGTATATGGATCGCCCAAGCTTTTGCCAACGCGGGCGCAGCACATCATAGCAATGGCGCAGATCAGTATAGTTGGTGAAAAGGGAGAGAGTACCTCCTTGCATACCAGTGGCGGAGATGTGGATAGACTCGACCAAGTAATCCAAGTAGGGCAGACGGTCCTTGCCCATAGGTTCGGGGCAATCAACGGCAATGCGGATAGTAACGTTTTTCTCATAGTCGAAGGGAGAGGCAACGATACCCTCCTCCGCATGATCAGCCCCGACGGATCTCCGAAAGTGATCCGCTTTGCCGCTACGCGTCAAGGTGGCACTGGTCATGAGAACCGAAGTTCCTCGATCAAACAAGGCTTCGCGCATAGCCTTGGCAACGTCTATGGGAGCACTCCGCAAGTGGATGATGGCACGCTTCTGTCCCGAACGCTCCACCCAGTAGACGCTTTCAGGATCTTTTAGATCCACGATTTGGCCAATACCGTCCAAGTATCCGCGAAGACGTTTGTCGTTGTCCTTTAAGTCGGTTCGCAGAACCTCATCCTCTGCTTCCTCCGCCAAAGCCTTCAAGCGATACAAGAGACGGCTCAAGGGAGGAAATAAATCCGTGGGCAAGGTTCCCGGTTCC
>JABHOU010000135.1 GCA_018695085.1 Opitutia bacterium
CCGGAGTAATGTACTCCGGTGATTGGAAGGACGGTTTGCGTCATGGCAAAGGAAGTATCGATTTCGGTGACGGAACCTCTTACGTCGGGGAATTTCGGAACGGGTTGGCATACGACGGGCGATATGATTGGGGAGACGGTCGGGTGACTCGTTCTTATCAAGAAGCGGATGGTCAATGGCGAGACCGTGCTGAATAAAGCCTCACTCTTTTCCGTGCAAAGTTCGCTTCACTTGCTCCCACCCGATTCCGTTGACTTGGCCCCGTTTTCTTCTAGAGGTCTTCCCTGAAAGTAAAACGACGGTCGTTTTTGGAATGCCCAATCTCTTTGCGATGAAGCGGATCAACTCCTTGTTTGCCTTACCTTTTTCAGGGGGTGCCGATACACGTTCACGAATCACTTAGGCTTTCAAATCGGCAAATTCCGTGGTTGAAGCTTTTGGTGTTACCTTGAATGCGAGTACGCATTTGCTCATGTGCTTCTTGTGAAGAGAGTCGTATTGAGGGTTGCCAACAAGCGAAAAAAACACAACATTTTTGAAAACCCTTATTATTTATGTCCGATAACACTACCTTTCGGCTCAAGTTCTGGGGAACCAGAGGAAGCATCGCTTGTCCTGGCCCAGATACCGTTAAATACGGTGGCAATACTACCTGCTTTGAGGTCACTTGCGGTTCTCGCCGCATCATTATTGATGCTGGTACCGGTATTAGAGCTCTTGGCAAGAAAATCATGTTGGAAGAAGGCAATATTCTCGATACGGACATTTTCTTTACCCACACCCACATGGATCACATCCAGGGGCTGCCTTTCTTTGCTCCTCTATACAATCCCAAGAACAACGTCCGTCTTCATGCAGGTCATTTGCAACCCCCATACGATCTGCAAGGTCTAATTGGTACAATGCTGATGAAGGACCCGATCTTCCCGGTCCCCAGCTCTTTGATCGAGCAGGCTTGTACCTTTAACGACTATAATTGTGGTCAAGTATTCGAACCTGACGAAGGCATCGTTATTAGAACCGGAAAACTAAATCATCCTAATGGTGCTTGCGGGTATCGCATCGAGTTTGCCGGTAAAGCCATAGCCATATGCACGGACACGGAGCATTTTGAGGATGGTATCGATCAAAGTGTTGTCTCCCTTTCGCATGATGCAGATGTGATGGTCTACGACTCTGCCTACACCGAAGAAGAGTATGAAAAGTTTAAAGGATGGGGGCACTCCACTTGGCAGGAAGCCGTCAAAGTGGCTGATACTGCTAATGTAAAACAGACTTTTCTCTTTCATCACGATCCTTCGCATGACGATGCGAGGATGGATGCAATCGCGGAAGAGGTAGCTAAAATTCGATCTGGTATTCGTCCGGCCATTGAGGGCGAGGAAATCGAGATCTGAGTCAGACGATTTCTTTTTAACTCGTCGAGGAAGCTTTTCCTGTCGATATTTAAAGGTTTTAGTTAGGGTTTTCTAGTTTGTTGAAGAAGCGTGGCATTTCGATCGAAGGTCGGTCTGGTGGCGTTCTGATCGTTTTGTGACCCTTGTTGCGGAAAGATCATTTTTACCGAACCTGTTCCACCTCCTTGGATTATGCTTTGTAAGGGTTTTCTGGTAAGAAACAGATTACCAGCACTAGGGAGTCTGGCATCAAGCCATTCGTTTGGGGCGAGGTATGCTCGACCTTTGCCATTAAGAGCAATGTTAGCTTTGCGAACTTCTAGCTCTCCTGCTCGAATGGTTCCTGTGCCGTTTACGGTGGCGTTCAAATTGGTTAGTGGTGTCCCTTTTAGGATGATGTCCCCCGATCCCTCTAGTATCACATCTAGTGATTCCACCGTAAACTGACGGAGATCCATTTTGCCGGGGCTGGCGGAGAATAGTTTGAGGTGTTCTGCATTAATTCCGGAACCGCTAAGGTTCCCAGTGCCCGTGATGGCAATTTCTTTCAGGTCAAGAATGGATACGATTACCTCTACAGGATAGACGCGCTTCGCGTTGAGTCTGAGGAAGGGGAGTCGCCGACCGAATTGGACACTGTTGTTGGCGTCGATGATGAGCGTCTTGTTCTCTACCCGAGTTAGAACTTGTTCAATGATTTCCTTATCTGCGTAGACTGTGGCTTCTCGCAGCCTTCTACCCTGGTGTAGAAAGACATCCACTTCTCCTCGGACATCAATTTTATCGAATTTAAAAAGCAATCGCTTTTCGGAGGTAAGGTCTCCCAAGCATTGTCCTGCGAGCAAGAGAAAGGGGAGGGGCGAAAGCCAAAAAAAATGCCTATTTCCCTTTGCCGCCATACTTCTTTTTTTTCCCGTATTTGAATTGTTTTCGACGTTGGTAGCCACCTGCTTGAGCTTTTCGAAGTGTCTCGGCTCCGCCACGAAGGAATTCGATTTGGTCTCTTAGGAGGGCGGCCTTCTCGAACTCCAGTCGCTTCACTGCCTCCAACATTTCCTTTTCCAGCTCCTTTATGAGTTCTTTTGCTTCGTTTTTCGAGACAGGTTCCGAAACGGCCAATAGGTTTTCCTCCTCCTTCTTCTCTCGAAGACTTGTCTGTACTGGTCGTCTTATACCTTTTGGGGTAATTCCATTTTCCTCATTGTAGGTCATTTGCCTATCGCGACGGTATCGGGAGACCTCCAAGGTTCGCCTTAGGGAGTCGGTAATTACGTCGGCGTAAAAGACCACCCTCCCTTTTTCATGCCGTGCGGCGCGACCTGCCGTTTGAGTGAGACTGGTTTCGCTCCTTAAAAAACCTTCCTTGTCGGCGTCAAGAACCACAACTAATGCCACTTCGGGCAAATCCAGACCTTCTCTCAAGAGATTGACTCCCACTAGAACGTCGAACTCGCCTGCCCTAAGATTGCGGAGAATTTCCACTCTTTCAATGGCATCGATATCGGAGTGAAGGTACTCCACTCGTATCTCTCGATCGGCAAGGTATTCCGCAAGGTCTTCCGACATCCGCTTGGTGAGCGTGGTGACGAGAGCTC
>JABHOU010000134.1 GCA_018695085.1 Opitutia bacterium
GGATCAAGGCAGAGGACTCGTCGAGGAAGTCGGGCTGTGTACATACCTCGGTTGCGGGTGGTGTTTCGTAGTCTAAGGTTTTAGCAGGTGAAATTAGTATGAGCATAGCTGATTATTTAAGCGGTTCATTAAATTATTGGCAAGCGAGACTCACACGATTCGGCTTGCCGATAACTCAAAGACCGAAACGATTCCATGCCATGAGCAATACCGACATGTTGACAAAGGGCGTGCGAATACAACGACGCGCAAAAGACAAATCCGTGGTTGTGGAGGATTTGCTTGCCGTCGAGGAACCACTCGAGATTCGACTCGCTTACAGGGGGAAGCAGGGCGTTCTTGCATCCAGAGGTATTTCGATCACCATGCGTACCCCCGGAGCCGATGAGGAACTTGCCGCGGGTTTTCTTGCGACGGAAGGGATTGTCTCTTCTTGCGAGGATATTGAAGATATTTCCATCGGTTCGGGAGAGGACAACTCGGACCTTGGTCTTGCCCCGAACATTGCTCGGGTAGCTCTTCGGGAAGGCGTCGACGTCGATTTCGAGCAACTATCCCGACACGTCTTCACCTCATCGAGCTGCGGTGTCTGCGGCAAGGCCACCTTGGAAGCGCTATCGGCGCGTGGTTTGAAACGAATCGAGGGAGGTGGCTTTTGCATGACTTCTGATGTTCTGCTCTCGTTGCCCAGCAAGCTTCTTGAGCTTCAGCGAACCTTTGCCCGTACGGGCGGGCTTCACGCCACGGCTCTTGTGGACCCATCCGGAGAAATCATCGATGTCGCCGAAGACGTTGGTCGCCACAATGCGATGGACAAGCTGCTCGGTCGTCGCTTTCTCGCGGGCGAATGGCCTCTCTCCAATCACTTGATCCTAGTCAGTGGTCGAGCCAGTTTCGAGCTAGTTCAAAAAGCTCTCCTTGCAGGTGTTCCCGTGCTTGCCGCAGTGGGAGCACCGTCCAGCCTAGCGGTCGAACTTGCCGACAATTTCGGCATGACTCTCGCAGGTTTTCTTTCCGACAAGCGTTTCAATCTCTATTGCCGTCCCGAGCGAGTTGAGGAAGATGCATCTTCTTGATCATGTTTTGACTTGATCGATTTCCCGTCAACATAAACATCATTCCCTATCTTGAGAATGCCTTTCATTTATCTTTTGGTTTTTCTTTCCCCTTTATTTCTATTGGGTAAGGAAGAGGATGCTTCCCTGACCTTCTTCGGGTGGTCGGATCAGCATGTGAAGACGGACGGCAACGTTTCTAAGTTGATCCCGTTTGTCGCGGCAATGAACCAAATGCCGGGAACGCCTTATCCGGAAAAGATAGCCGGCAATGTAGCTGAACCTGCCTTCGTGATCGGTGCTGGCGACGTCACCGAGTGGCCGACCAACGCCGCCATGCGTGGTTACGAAAACTTGCTCAAGAACAACTTGAAGTGGAAGGCCTACGATGTCCTAGGCAACCATGACGACGGCGGTCGCGCCTTTTCGCCGACCATGCTCGACTGGTCGAAGAGGCGGCACGGTGGCCTCAGCTATGTTTTCGAAGCTTTTGGCGTAAAGTTCATTGCCCTGTGGTCCAAGTTCGATCCTCGCGGCAAACCGTTCCAGCCTCTCACGAAAGAAGCCTTGAACTATCTTCGGGAGCAGTTGGTAAAGACGGCCGATGGACAACCCGTAGTCTTGTTCACTCACCTTTGTCACGACGCCATGACCAATCGGGATGAATTGGTGGAAGCAATCGGCGACGCCAACGTCGTTCTCGTGCTCGGTGGTCATTACCATTATTCAAGCGTGAACAAGTATCGCGGTTTGAACTTCGTACAGCTCCCTTCACCGAAGTCCAAGTTTACGGAATTTACGGTTTTTCGCATCACCTCCGATCGCCTGTTTGCCATGCCCTATGATTTCGTGAAGAAACAATGGGTATCCGGCTCCCGCAAGGCGCTTGACTTTGCCATTCGCTTCCCTGCAAAAGTCTTATCTAAATGATTATCTTTATCAAAAAAACCGTTTCCGCCATTTGCGGGTTTCTTCCCATCTTTCTCTCCGCTGAGGAATTCGCCACAGGTTTCGTGTTTGAGGACCTGAACGGAAACGAAGTGCGCGATTTGGGCGAAAAAGGGATTGCCGGAATCGGGGTTTCGGATGGTTCCAATATAGTGGAGACGGACACTGAGGGGTATTGGCGTTTGCCCGTGGCGGAAGACGTCATCTATTTTGTACTCAAGCCTGGCGGTTGGATGGTCCCCTTGAGTAAGGACTTGCTTCCTCGATTTCATTACGTCCACAAGCCAAAGGGTTCCCCCGAAGGGACGAAGCATGCGGGCGTAGCTCCGACTGGGCCTTTGCCGAAGTCGATCGACTTTCCCCTACGAAAACAGGAAGAACCCGGGAAGTTCAGTGTCGTCTTCTTTGGGGACCCTCAACCTAGAAACCAGACTGAGATCGACTTCATTGCTCATGACGTCGTCGAGGGTTTAGTCGGGACCAAAGCCAAATTCGGCGTTACTTTGGGTGACATCATGTTCGATGACCTGTCTCTGTTCGGAAGCCTCAACAGAACCATCGCCCTAGTGGGAATCCCTTGGTATAACGTCATCGGCAATCACGATTTGAACTTCGAGGCGGATGAGGACCGTTTTTCCGACGAAACTTTCGAGCGAGTTTTTGGCCCTCCCTATTATTCCTTTGACTTTGGAAAGGTACACTTCCTCGTGCTGGATAACGTCGAGTGGGGGCGCCGCAACGATGGCAAGCGTCATTATGTCGGCAATTTCGGAAAGCGTCAATTGAGCTTTATCAAACGAGATCTCGCTCGGGTGCCCGAGGATCGCCTCGTCGTTTTATCCATGCATATTCCCTTAAACATAACCAAGGACAACCAGAGTCTTTTTCGACTGATCGAGAATCGACCTTACACGATCAGTCTATCCGGGCACACTCATTGGCAAGCCCATCACTTCATTGACAAGCATGCGGGATGGAAAGGAAAGGAGCCACACCACCATATCGTAAACGTCACCGTTTCGGGTTCTTGGTGGAGGGGTGCCAAGGATCACCGTGGCATTCCGCATTCGACCATGCGCGATGGAGCTCCCAATGGTCATTCCGTTCTTACCTTTGATGGTCACAAGGCCACCTTTGACTTTCAGGCCGCTGGCAAGCCGGCTGACTTTCAGCTCCGCGTTCACGCCCCCGAGGAGGTCGCTCAAGCCGAGCTTGCCGACACCTATGTCTACGTGAACGTCTTCGCCGGGTCGATAAAGTCCAAGGTACGCATGCGTCTTGGCAAAGGAAGCAAATGGATAGAGCTGCGACGAACGCCCGAGAAAGACCCCTGGTACGTCGCCATGCAACAGCTTGAGTCTCAGAACAAGCAAGTGCAGGCTGTCAACGGAGCCACCGTTTCCCAGCACCTTTGGAAAGGCAAACTACCCGAGGGCTTGTCTACAGGGCAGCATCTGATCGAAGTGGTCACTACCGACATGTACGGCCGCGAGTTCAAGGGCACTCGGATATTGCGCGTCAAATAATTTCTAAATGAGTCTCGCTCACTTTACGATAGCTACCCGGCAGGTCGACCGTACTGTTGAGTTCTTCGTCGATATCATGGGTTGGGCTGAAATTCCGATTCCCGACAACGTCGATGTGGAGGTGCGTTGGCTCGATCTCGGGCGTGGCGCCCAGATGCATGTTCTCGGGATAGATGACTTCGAGGTTTCTCCCTTCGAGAAGGAATA